>NZ_JBHFNU010000025.1:0-61836 GCF_041929145.1 Aerosakkonema sp. BLCC-F183
AACTCAAAAAGCTAACTTATTTTTCTCTTAAATCCTGATTAAATCAATCTTTTTTTACTCAGCTAAAAGCTGAGCTATTTTGCCTTGTATAGGAGTTTAGACTAACCGCGCCCTAAAGCGCGGTTAGTCTAAACTCCAGTAGGAAAGAAACTTTTTCTTTCAATTAACAGAATCCCGGCAACGGGATTGAAACTAGCAACGAAACAACCAATCAATTCTTCAACATAGCCTTTCAATTAACAGAATCCCGGCAACGGGATTGAAACTTGCACCGTTCCTGCTAACAATGCCGCCATGCCACAAACTTTCAATTAACAGAATCCCGGCAACGGGATTGAAACTCCATCCGCATCATATCCTAGTTGCACGAGGAAATTCTTTCAATTAACAGAATCCCGGCAACGGGATTGAAACAACCAAATCTGCAAAATGTACCATCTGAATCTAGACTTTCAATTAACAGAATCCCGGCAACGGGATTGAAACTTTAGTTTCTTCTGCTGATTTATCTATAACAAACTGCAAGCTTTCAATTAACAGAATCCCGGCAACGGGATTGAAACGGAACGACTGCGATCGCACCTTGTTCCTGATTGGAGCTTTCAATTAACAGAATCCCGGCAACGGGATTGAAACATCGGTTCCGTAACTTCGCTTGTGTCTTCGGATAACTTTCAATCAACAGAATCCCGGCAACGGGATTGATGATAAGCGCGATCAAGCTAAATTATCGCGATATTGCTTATCTCGCTTCCCCGGTATCAACACATTTCCATATTCATCGCTCACTCCAGCTTTAGCAACCCCATACACGGCAATTTTGCCTCTGCATATTGTGGCGCTATACTGTTCGTGGTGATGACCGTGAAATACTTTTTTGACTCCCAGCGCTTCCGCCAACTCATCTAATTCCCTGAAACCGTAGCGATGGCAAGAAGGAGCCTCATGAGTTACCAGTATATCCGCTCGCTTCTCCCAAAGTGCCTCGTACTCTTGCCAAAATATGCTGGCATGATGTTTGCGGGGAATATCGCCGCGCCAGCGTTCCTCTTTTCGGCAATAATGTAATAAGTCTTTGCGACTGCGAAATCTCGGTTTCATAGGCGGTCTCCAAATCTTTTCGCGGAAGATGCCACCCAATCCGGCTATGCGCTTGCCATCAATCTCGACGACGCGGTTGTGCAGGTTGCGATCGCCCAATTTTGACCCAAACAAATTATCGTACCAACAATCGCGATCGCAGTCGTGATTGCCGGGGATAAACCAAACCTCCGTTTTGTCCAGTATGGCGGAAAGTTCCTCATCAAGCGATCGCTCCAAATCCAAATCGCCAAGCAAAATTGCAGCTTGTGGAGCATAAATCTCAACCGCCCTGATAAATGGCCTAAAATCGCCATGCGGATCGCCACCGAACAGAATCATAACTCCGATTGCCCTGCTGTGCCGTCGAGGTATAATCACTGGGGCGAATGGGCTTATATAGCATCTGAAACCGCAGCCTCCCCAATTTCTACATTAACCTCAACAACTTTAAAAGGGCTAGTATATTAAGTTAACATCTCTTAACATATACCCGCGCAAAGATTAAACTTAATTACAAAGTCAAAACTTGGTCATAACTCCGTGATAACGTCTATTGATGTTGACCGATGTTTGAAAACGGCGCAGAAACAGGGATGGAGAACACATTGCAACTCGATTTAAATCGCTCCTCGCATTCATGTCGTGAAGATTTCAGCGAGTACGTGGCACACCTTCAGCTTCATATGGCGTTACAAGCACGTAACTTAGTACCCAATCTCACCCAAGCGGCAGATAGCCGAGAGCAATTGTTGCAGCAAACTCAAGCAGACTTTGAAAAATTGGTTTCTAGGCAAATGCGATAACTCAACGGATGGTGACATACTCCCAACACTAAATCGGAGTACCGATTATAGTGTCGGCTACCTTTAGCTCCCACAGACAAACTCACCACACAAACTCAAAATAGCCAACTATAATAGGAAATGTAAGACATGGGGCTGTAAAGGTTTCGACGTGTCGGCGAAAGCTGCCCCGTGATACAGGCCGAGAGTGAGTCTCCTCTCGCTAATCAAAGGCTCAAAAAAAAGTAAATGCGAACAACATCGTTCCTTTTGCTCGTAAAGCTGCCACTGTTGCTGCTTAATAACCAATAACAAGGTTCGAGCGTCTGTAGTCTGACTCCGTTAAGGGCTACAGACAAACCCCAACGGATGCTCTAGCAAGGTTTCTCTGGTTGATTGCTAGCTAAGATTCAACCACTGCATCCTGTCATCCGGGATAATGGATGGTTCCCGCCCAAAGGGTCAGATGGGCTAAGCCTGTGAAGGAGCGGAAAGTAAATACCCGTCGCGGACATCCGTTCAATTCGGATCAGCTCCACTTAAGTAGATACTGATGAATTAATTTGGGAGCCACCCTCTACTATTTATTAGTAACAGGGTGGCTTCTCAATTATGGCTCGATCGACCTTTAGGCCAGTTCGCGAAACTGAACTTCGGATATCAAGCGGTCTGAATAGGTGGAATTCCAGCCATATCGAGAATTTGGGGAATTAGGTCTTCGCGCTTGACCGCCATCAAATGAACGCCTTGACAAATTTGACTGGCTAGCTTGACTTGTTCGGCGGCAATTTTCATCCCTTCCTCTAACGGATCTTTTGCACTTGCCAAACGATCGATAATCTGTTGCGGAATATTTACCCCAGGAACGCACCGATTGATAAATTCGGCGTTTTTGGCGGATTTGAGCAGAAAAATCCCCGCCAAAATCGGTTTATTGCTACCAGCCGCAATTTGACTCATAAATTTTTCCAAGCGATCGAAATCCGAAATCAGCTGACTTTGGAAAAATTGCGCCCCAGCTTGTAACTTGCGCTCAAATCGACTTTGCAATCCCGACCAACTGGGTGATTGCGGGTCAACCGCCGCACCGACAAATAAATCTGTAGCGCCATCGGTGAGGGGTTTATCGTTCCAATCAAAACCATTATTCATTTTGTCTATCAGTTGCAGCAGACGCACAGATTCCAAATCGAAGACAGCTTTGCAGTCGGGATGATCTCCCGCTTTGACGGGATCGCCAGTCAGGGCTAGAATATTGCGAATGCCGATCGCATGGGCTCCCATCAGGTCAGCTTGCAATCCGATGCGGTTGCGATCGCGACAAGCTACTTGACAAATTGGCTCAATTCCGTATTGCAGTAAAATAACCGACGCCACCAAGGGACACATCCGCAACACCGCTCTACTGCCATCGGTAATATTGATAGCATGAACTCTCCCTTTCAGGAGTTGCGCCATTTCGATCATATGGGTGGGGTCGCCTCCTTTAGGTGGCGCGACTTCTGCGGTGATTAAAAATTCACCGCCCTGGACGGCGGCGCGAAAGGAAGTCAAGGTTGCTGGGTTTTGGATGCTGAACATGAGTCTGATGGATGAAGGAAGAACTACGAAATTTAGCCTTCATCCTTTATCCATCATCCTTTATGCTTGCGTCCAGTATTACAACGGTGTAGAAAAACCGAGTGCGGCTTTGACTTGCGCTAGAGTATCGTTAGCGATCGCTTCCGCCTTTTCTCGTCCTTCGCGCAACACCGATTCCAGATAACCTTTCTCGTTCATCACTCCATAATACTTTTCTTGAATCGGTTTGAGAGCATTAATTGTCGTTTCTGTCAATAACGGCTTGAATTGTCCCCAACCCATATCCGCACATTCCGCCGCTACTTCTTCCTTCGTTTTTCCAGAAAGGATCAAATACAAAGTCAGCAAATTACGTGCTTCCGGTCTTTCCGGGTCGTCGAAACTCAAACCCCGAACTGAGTCAGTCTTGCAGCGTTTAATCTTGTATTGAATTTCCTCCGGTGTATCCAGCAGATTAATCCGACTTTGGTCGGAAGGGTCAGATTTGGACATTTTGCGACTTCCATCGGTCAGACTCATCACTCGCGCCCCTTCCGGTCGAGTGAGCATCTCTGGCAATTTTAGTATTTTTTTCCCGTTACCGAATTGATGATTAAACCGATTGGCGATATCGCGGGTGAGTTCCAGGTGTTGCTTTTGATCTTCGCCTACCGGTACTTTATCCGCTTGGTAGAGTAAGATATCCGCCGCCATCAGCACCGGGTAGTCGAGTAAACCGGTGTTGACATTTTCTCCCTGCTTAACAGCTTTTTCCTTAAACTGGATCATATCTTCCAACCAGTTAATCGGCGTAATGCAATTGAGCAGCCATGCTAATTCGCTGTGCGCCGAGACGTGGGATTGCACGAAAATGGTGGAATATTGCAAATCTATGCCGCAAGCTAGATACAAAGCGGCGATTTTATATGTATTTTCTGCTAATGTGGCTGGGTCGTGGGGTGCGGTAATTGCGTGCAAATCGACCACGCAGAAATAATTGTCATACTGGCTTTGATTTTCCACCCAGTTACGAATTGCTCCTAAGTAGTTACCCAGGTGAAGATTGCCGGTTGGTTGGACGCCAGAGAGAACGCGAGGACTCGCCATAAAGTGCAAAAGTGCTGAGTTGCTAAGTGCAAAAGTGCTGAGTAAGTACATCTTAGAGCCAAAGCAGAATGTTCGATCGCTCATTCAAAAAGGAGTTGCATTAGACAAAAAAGTGGCCGGTGGTGGGCCATTCCCTACTTCCGTACCGGATTTTGTACTGGAACTAGGAAGCAAGTTATTCAGGTTTCTTAAAGAAATCGGGTTTTTTTTAGCATACTTTGTAGGTTGGGTTGAGAGAAGCCAAACCCAACAATTTATACCAAATCCGAGTTGATTACCCCCTTTTTCTTCTTTCTTCCTTATTCGCGCAAACGCTATCGCATCAAGAGCGGTTCTTTTAAAAAGGGGTAAAAATCGTGGATTTAATATTATCAGCCATTTCTGTGTAGAGAAAAGTACCCGGAGAGGGTACTGCCGAACCTGCTTCTGATTTCCGAGAATACAAACAAGAGCTTACGCAGCGGTCTTGTGGAAATCAGGTTCCTCAAACAAGATTAGCAAAAACTAAAATTTTTTCCAAAATTTCCTGTTTTGAATTAGTAGGCTCTGGAAAGGTAAGCGAAGTTGATTTTTCAATTTTTTCTTTTGCGAAGAGAAGGATTTTGCCACATGAAACTGATCAAAACATTAAAATCTATGGCTGTCATGGCCTTGTTGTCTGTAGGTATGACTGGGTTTAGTTTTCCCTCTGCGGCGAGTGCCAGTACAATAGTAGCTCGCAGCGTCAGTTATGAGCGCACAGTAACAACATATTATGGTGGAAGTGGATATCGAGTTGCTAGCGCTGGCTACTGTCGCCGAGTTAGTACAAATGGCGGTCGGCTGAATGTCCGCCGAGTTCCAGGTGGACGTATTGTCGGCAAATTATACAACGGAACTCGTGTCAGAATTAGCGGTTATAGCTCCAACGGTTGGGTAAGAGTTACTGGCCCAATTAGCGGTTATGTATCTGGAGCCTATCTGAGCTATTGCCGATAATTTCGCCGATAAGTTGCTGGAGCGATCGCACTTAAATTTTACCATGAAAATTGTGCGATCGCTCCAATTAAATCTCATCAATTAAAACGACTCTTTTGAAGGGAGTCTGTTTTTTTTGTGCGCCAAGTTGAGAAATCGTTTTTCTAGCAAATACCCAGGCAAATAAAGATGCTTAATGCAGAAATATTATTAACGATCGCTATAGTGATATCGAGTTTGGAGAAACTCTATTCTATCTTCACTAACTTGGATATTTTTTGTTATAAATATGCGGTTTTGAACACGGCATAATCAAAACTTTGGATAAAAAAATATTTGACGATACCGTGTCCAAATTAGAATAATTGACTAGAAATAACCAGTCTCTACAAATCAGCTATTTCGGATTGCCGGAGCGTTTGCTAAGGTTTCTGCACCTTTTCTGATTGCTTCAATATCCGCAGATGACCAGGGACGAGCTTCTTTGCAGTGATGAGCAATTAACAATCCCCACAATCTGACGGAATTGAGAATTGGTGCTACTAAATTAGCGCGAACGTGCATACTGCGGAGATAATCTCGGTGACAAGGGTTGACGATATCTAATTCTATATCTGCGATCGCTCTCATCCTTCCGGCGAGATACATCTGTGCGTATTCGTCATCAAAACAATCGTCCGGGCCTGTCGATCCTAAAATCGATAACTGCTTAGCACTTATAGATTCAAAGGTAATTTGACCTTTCCACTGGCGATAAAAGTAATATAAGACGACGCGATCGACTTGCAGAAACTCTCTCAGTTCATCTGTAGTTTGTTGAATTAAAGCATCCCGTTCTAGTGTTTTAGCAAGACGGTCAGCAAATCTTCGCATATCAGGATCGCCGTAAGGCGCAGTGGGATTGGGGTCTGAGTTTTTGTCAAAGTTATTTGGCACGGAATGGTAACTCATGCTAAATCAAGACAATTTGCCGCTTTTGTTATGATAGCCTTTCCGATTCTCAAAACAGTATTGAAATTGGCGAACGCCTCAAATCAAGTGTTATGGCGGAATGTTTCGCATTTTTTAAAAATTGTTAAGAAGTGCAATAACAGACTTATTTTTATCTCTGATAACTACTTTAGGTATATAACTCAAATAATTTCCGATAAAATCAAGCGAAATACAGAAGGCTGAGAAGAATTGGCCTTTTCATCATTAGCTTTCCATAGTTGACAAATTTTCAGAATTAAGTATAAAAAAGCCTCAAATTGCAATTTGGCAGAAAGGGATAGGGAGTTACATTGCACACGGAGAAACCCAGTGAGAGCATTATTGCCCCACGCTCCGTGCGCTATGTCCCATACCCGATCGATAAAGGCATCCCAGTTTGGACATTTGGCATTGGCTTTGTAATTGAGATCACTGAGATAGGATAGCCTCCATCACTCAAAAAGGCAGTAATTCTCACAGGTTAGTTATCGAAGCGATCGCACTTGCCTTGGGGAAAACACGGCACATTAGATATGTAGGGTTCAGCCCACTGCCATGATATCCCCAGTAAATCTTCTTCCCGGTGCAATTTCTGAAATTCTCGCCTCTGTTACCGATACTGGTGTTCTTACGGTAGCCGATCGCTACGGACTCCTAGCAGCTATCCTTGATGAAAGCTTGGATGAAGAAGACAGATGTTCTCTCAACAGACTGCTGAGAGCAGTACTGAAAGGACGGGTGAAAATTGGGGCTGACCTCTCAGCCGCCGCTTGAGATCGAGATGGAGAGTAAGTATTCCTGCTGATGGAAATCGCCGCTTCTAACTTTCCCTAAATTAAAAAGCGAACAATCACATAATATGCTGCGGTTATCAGTTGCAGCGTCATCACAGGTAAACCGTATTTCAGGAAAGTTTTAAAGGAAATTCGGCGTCCGTGCAGTTCGGAAATTCCTGCCGCTACGATGTTGGAAGAAGCACCTACGAGGGTGCCGTTTCCTCCTAAAGTTGCGCCGAACATCATGGCATAAAACAGCGTTAGGACTTCTGGCGGAAACTGCCCCTCAAAGTTTGGGGATAGGACTTCCGAACTTACCAAGCCTACATTAACCACGTACTGTTTGAGTAATGGCACCATTGCTACTACCAGCGGAATATTGGGAATTACGCTGGATAATGCGCCCGTTAAAAAAAGCAGAACCATCGAAGCCAAGATAATATTTTTTCCCAAAACAACTGCCAATACTCCCAATACACTTGTAAATACGCCTGTTTTTTCAAGTCCGCCGATCAGTACAAAAGTTGACATAAAAAAAATCAATGTACTCCAGTCTACATCCCGCAATATATTGTTGATTGAATCAATTTTGCTATGGTGAGCTAGAAGTAAAGCTAAAGCCGCTCCCAATAAAGCCACCGCAGCGGGTGAAATACGGATTGGCAGCATTTCGCCGACGACGAAAAATACCAGTACAAAAGCTACAATTAAGCCACCGACTGCCAAAATGCGGGTATGATTCAGTTGCGGGTGTGGCAGTTGTTCGAGATTTTCTAATTTTTTATGCCAAATGTCGCGGAATAAAAACGGTAGGGTAACTAATACTGTCATCAAAGCCACTACTGCGCCCAAGCTCAAACGCATCAGATAATCGGTAAAGCTGATATTGATGGCATCGCCAACAATAAATGTAACCGGATCGCCAACTAATGTTAATAGACCAGTACTGTTAGCAACAAGTACCATCAAAATCACTAAGGGTACAAAATCTACACCTATTTCTTCTGCTACTGGAGGAATCAAAGGCGCTAACAACATCACTGTGGTGGCGTTTGGTAAAAATGCACAAATAGGAGTGGTAAGACCGACAATTGCTAGCAATAAGCGGTAGCCTTTACCTTTAGTCCACAGCACCATTTTAGTGGCTAAATACTCAAATATTTTGGTAGGCTCAAATGCCCGCACAAGTACCATAACTCCGAAGAATAAAGCCAGAGTTGTATAACTGTCGCCAATGTATCCAATCGCTTCTGTTAAAGTCATAACGTGAGCGAAAACCAATATCAATGCCCCTAAAAAGGCAGCGATCGTTAGGTGTATCCACTCAGTCATGATTAAGAAAATTACACCCACAAAGGTTAAAGTAGCGATAATAGCTTGCCAGTTTTCCACGAACTACTCCTCTACTGAGTTAGATACTCGATCGCATCGTACAAAAAAAAGCCACCCCCGTAAAGGTGGCGTAATAAAAAAACAACATTTGCAGTTAAGATGTTAGACATCAACATTAGCTATAAACCATTAGTTAATTGTCATGTTGGCAAGGGATTTCCAACATAACAAAATTTTATAGCAAATGCTTGCAGCAATGACTGCTTAATCAATAGTGTCGGGGATTCCTAACACCGCACAGGGGAAATTAGAACCTAGTTTTTGCACAATTTTCTCGTTGGGCGATTTGCAGCCGAGAACAAGTATATCTGCCGATTTCGATTCCACAACTTTTCTCAGTTCTGTAGCAACAGAACCAAATCGAAGATGCGCTGCGAAAGCATCCCGCCATTCCTCAACGAGACAGCGTGCTTGCCATAAAATACTTTCCGCTTGCTCAAAGCAATGGTATTCAGAAAAACTTTCTTTGAGCGAGCAAGAATCTATTGATGTTTTGAGTTTGGTGCGAGTTAATACAGGGGTGCTTGATTTTGATGCAGAGGCTGATAAAAACTCCAGCGACATGGCATCGTTTGAATATTTGTTGAAGGTATCCTGGCACTCGTTAGTTTGATTTTGATCTAAAACGTAGACAACTTGAACTGTAACTTGCTTACTCGTAGCCAAACGTGTTTGATGAGCAATCAAAAGACTGATATCTAAAGCCGCGTGGCTTTTGGGAGAGCCGTTATAGCCGACAACTAAAGTGAGCGAATTTGACGATTCATCTGCTGCAATAACTGTTTTTATTGGCTGGGGCAACAATACAATTCGATCGCATAAATCCTCTCGACCTAATGAGCTTTGCAGTCGCATTAACATTGACTTGATGTTCACAAGCTTCTCCCTTTTAAACAAAATAATGGTGTAATCTACTCGTCCTGGGTAAAATACCGATCGAGGAAATTCAGGGCGTGATTGCGGAGTTCAAAATATTCTTTGCTTTCGCGGATTTCCTGACGGTTGCGTGGATGGGGAAAAGGCACCTCTAAAATCTCTCCTATTGTAGCAGCAGGGCCGTTCGTCATCAATACGATGCGATCGGACATATAAATTGCCTCATCTACATCGTGGGTAATCATCATTACCGCTTGCTTGTGACTTTCCCAAATATTGAGAACCTGTCGCTGTAATTTACCGCGAGTCAGCGCATCCAGCGCCCCGAAAGGTTCGTCCATCAGTAACATTTTCGGTCGAATCGCCAAGGCTCTGGCAATGCCAACTCTTTGTTTCATCCCACCAGAAATTTCATCCGGATATTTATCTCTTGCGGCATTTAAATTTACCATCGCCAAGTGTTCGTTCACGATACTAATTTTTTCGGCGCGGGTAGCACTTTCCAGGACTTCATCAACAGCTAAACGAATATTTTCGCGCACAGTTAGCCAGGGTAGCAGTCCATAATGTTGAAATACCATCATGCGATCGCTTCCCGGTTTGCGAATTTCTCTGCCATCTAACCACACGGTTCCAGAAGTCGGTTTTTCCAAACCTGCCACAATTTTGAGCAGCAAAGTTAAGATATGAAAAAGCGAGTCGGTGCATTTGCTCGGATTTCAAAACTGTTGAGATAACCTACCGGATCGCTAGGATCGAATGCTTTTTTGTCTATGAACGCTTCAGCTGGTTCGACTTTTTCATCTCCTGCGGGACATTGAATCCCCATTTCTGCAGCCACCATAGTTGTATTCCCCAACAATTGCAGGGCGGGTAAACTTATCGATCGCACCTTTTTTTGGCTTAGCCCCGGTAAACGATCGCTCTGTAATTAATTCGGCAACTTCTGGGCGATTTTCCGGTTTGCTGCAATACTGGCAAGCTTCGATCGTCGCCTTTACCAGAGAACGATCGGTTTTGCGCGTCTCCAGGCTGCCTGTCCGACAACCGCGATCGCAGACAAATTTAGTTGTATGGACATAAGTGTCAGAAGCAGGTACAAGAATGCTGAGCAGTACCAGCCGGGGACACTGATGAGGTCAGAACATTAAAAAAAACTGCCTCTTCAGTCTCCTCTCAATGCCTACGAAGTTAGCTGACGGGCTAGGACTGAGAGATGTCCTTTTCTGCCAAATTTTGACTAAAAAAGGCAGAAATACGCCCCAAAATGTGGTTCCTCCGCTCCAGGTTTAAAAATCTGGATTAGGCTGACTTACTCAAATTTTTTTAGATTGTATCATTGCAAATTGGAAAAATCAACCTCTCCTAAGACATAGGGTGTAGCGATAAGTAGTTGGTTTGGCAAAAGAATCCTCTTTGTCCTCAAGAATCTCCTTTGTCTGGAAGAAGACAAATCCACGTTTGTGGGCGGGCGTAGTTAAGCGGTACTGTATTTATGCCTACAGGCTAAATTAACAGTATCGTCACTCCTCAGACCGATATTGAGGTAATAATTATGAGTTATATTAAACATTAACAAGATAAAATACACATTTTAAAATAGGCCAATTAACAGATATGCTGCAAACACAGTTTAACCAGAATTTAGAAAACTCCGATCGCATTCTCTGTTTTCATATAAACGAGAGTAACCAGATTCAAATAATACGTTTAAAAAATATTGCCAAATTGAAGTATGAGCGCGTTATTTTTCCAGGAGAGCGCTTATTTTTTGAAGCAGTGCCAAATGCTGTACTGGAAATTTATAGCTGCAAAGATGGCCAGAAAAATTTATCGAGCGTGCAGCTTTGCGATCGCATCCGAGTCAACCAAGAAAGCAGCACTTTAAAACCATCAAATCAGACAAGTTTAGGTTATATTTCTCTTTGAGATAAATTTTGCCACAGACGATCGCCTGTGTGTGACAAAGTTGGGGAGGTTAAATTAACCGCGCTGGGTAGGCAAAGTCTGCGATATGCTGAAAAGCTGGACTAAAAAAGCACAAAACTATGCCAGCCCTCATTAGCACAACGGCAAATATAACATTTCCTCTAGCTGCCGTCGTCGGTCAAGAAGCAATCAAACTAGCGCTGCTGCTGGCGGCGGTCGATCCGGGGTTGGGGGGAGTAGCGATCGCAGGTCGTCGCGGAACAGCCAAATCCGTTATGGCACGCGCCTTGCACGCACTCATTCCACCCATTGAAGTCATCAAAGGTTCTTTCTGCAACGCCGACCCCAATGAACTTCTTGTGGGACAGGCATCCTGCCTGTCTTTTGGCAGGCAAGATGCCCGCCCCACAACAGAGACAGAAGTTATTCCCGCACCATTTGTACAAATTCCCTTGGGAGTCACAGAAGACAGATTGTTAGGTTCGGTCGATGTGGAAGAATCAGTCAAAAGCGGCAGTTCGGTATTTCAACCGGGATTATTAGCAGCAGCAAATCGAGGCGTACTCTACGTAGATGAAATTAACCTACTAGATGACCAAATTGCCAACCAACTGCTCACAGTATTATCCGAAGGACGCAACCTCATCGAACGGGAAGGCATTAGCGTCGAACATCCTTGCAAAGCACTGTTCATTGCCACTTACAATCCTGAAGAAGGAACGCTGCGAGAACATTTACTCGATCGCATTGCCATAACCCTTTCAGCTGATGGCGTACTGGGATTAGACGATCGAGTGCAAGCAGTAGAGCAAGCACTAGAATACTCCAGAAATCCCCAAGATTTCCTCGCACAATACAGCGAAGATATCGACAACCTCAAAACGCAGATCGTCTTAGCCAGAGAATGGCTGAAAGAAGTTAGCATTACCCACGATCAAATCACATATTTAGTAGAAGAAGCCATTCGCGCAGGCGTACAGGGACATAGAGCGGAATTATTCGCCGTGCGAGTTGCCAAAGCAGCTGCTGCGTTAGAAGGACGCACCAACGTTACAGCTGAAGATTTGCGTCGTGCAGTGGAACTGGTTATAGTTCCGAGAGCGACAATTGTGCAGACGCCACCGGAACAACAACAACAGCCACCCCCACCCCCACCTCCACCACCGCCGGAAGACCAATCCGAAGAAGAACAAGATAACCAAGAAGAAGAAGAAAATCCCCAAGAACCGGAACAAGAACAAGCTAGTATCCCGGAAGAATTTGTTTTCGATCCCGAAGGAGTAATTCTCGACCCCAGCGTGCTTTTCTTTGCACAAATGGCGCAACGTCGCGGAAAATCAGGCACTCGCAGCAAAATCTTTTCTGAAGATAGAGGTCGCTACGTTAAACCGATGTTACCAAAAGGGCGGGTGCGACGCATTGCCGTCGATGCGACTTTACGCGCAGCTGCACCTTACCAAAAAGCGCGACGGGAACGTTACCCGAACAGACGAGTAATTGTCGAAGAAGGAGATATTCGATCGAAAAGATTGGTACGTAAAGCCGGCTCTCTGGTAGTATTCGTCGTAGATGCCTCTGGCTCGATGGCGCTCAACCGGATGCAATCAGCGAAAGGTGCGGTGATGAGTCTGTTGACCGAAGCTTACGAAAATCGCGACCAAGTATCGTTGATACCTTTCCGTGGAGAACGCGCCGATGTGCTGTTACCTCCGACTCGTTCCATTGCATTAGCGCGTCGCCGTCTGGAACTGTTACCTTGTGGTGGCGGTTCTCCTTTAGCACACGGTTTAACTCAGGCGGTGCGAGTGGGGATAAACGCACAAATGTCTGGCGATATCGGTCAAGTTGTAATTGTCGCGATTACCGACGGTCGAGGTAACATTCCTCTAGCGCGTTCTTTAGGCGAACCTTTGCCAGAAGGAGAGAAACCGGATATCAAAAATGAACTGTTGGAAATTGCGGCGCGAATTCGAGGTTTGGGAATTCAACTGTTAGTTATCGATACCGAAAATAAGTTTATTTCCACTGGATTTGCAAAGGAATTGGCGAAGACAGCTAGTGGCAAATACTATCACTTACCCAAGGCAACAGACCAAGCTATTGCTGGGGTAGCTAGGAGTGCGATCGCCGACATGAAATCTCGATAATGTTCGTTGAAAAATTGCCAAATTTAAATTTTAGATTGCAGATTTCTATCTCAAATCTGCAATCTAAAATCTGCAATTTTCGTGTCGCTGGAGACTGTTAAGCCATGAAAACTTCTTCTAATTCCCTACCACCTGGTTGTATTATCCGCCCAGCTAATGCCAGCGATATTTGGACGATTCGCAAATTAGTATTGAGTGCGAAACTCGATCCTACCCAGTTACGCTGGCAACAATTTTGGGTTATTGAATGCGATAACATTGTAGTAGCTTGCGGACAACTGCGCTCTTTTCCCGAAGCGCAAGAACTAGGTAGTTTAGTGGTTGCACCAGCTTGGCGCGATCGCGGTTTGGGTAGCTACTTAGTCACACATTTAATCCAACAATCAACCCAACCGCTTTATCTAGAATGTGTAGGTAAAAAATTGGTGCATTTTTATACACGTTTTGGTTTTATACCTGTTGCTTGGCAAGAGTTACCATCATCGCTAAAATGGAAGTTTGGCTTAACTCAAATAGCTGCTAAACTAATCCCGATCGTTTCTGTAACTATCATGCAGTATCGCAGATTTGAAATATCGCCAGATGCAAAATAAACTCCCGTATCTTGAATTTATTCATCAAGAACTTAAACTTTCTCCAAAGCAACGCAATCAACCTTTAGTAATAGATTTGTTTGCAGGTTGCGGCGGACTTGCCCTTGGTTTTGAAGCCGTAGGTTTTAAAACTGTTGGCTACGAAATATTAGAAGACGCCTGCTTAAGTTATAGTCACAATCTGCATAATTCATGTTATAATATTAATTTGACGCCATCATCAGAGTTAGTTGATAGTGCAACAGTAATAATTGCAGGCCCACCGTGTCAACCTTTTAGCGTAGGTGGACATCAACTAGGATTAAAAGATAGTCGCGACGGCTTTCCAACCTTTATTTCTGCGGTTAAGCGCTATCGTCCCGAAATTGCTTTATTTGAAAATGTGCGGGGAATGTTATTTCGCAATAAAGAATATTTTGAAGAAATTGTTATTGCTTTGCAAGAACTAGGATATGTTGTGGAATGGCAAATTTTAAATGCTGGCAATTATGGAGTTCCGCAAAAAAGAGAACGCCTTTTTTGCGTCGCGCACAAAGGCGGTTGGAAATGGCCTGTAAAAACGCATATCAACTCGCCCTACACTGCTGGGGAAGCATTAGGAAATATGGCATTTTCTGCCCCACCAGAATCAAAATTTCTTACTCCTAGCATGGATGAATATGTCAAAAAATATGAGATAGCATCCAAATGTATCAAACCTAGAGATTTGCATCTCGATGCGCCTTCTAGAACTGTTACTTGTCGTAATTTATGCGGTGCGACTGGTG
Source organism: Aerosakkonema sp. BLCC-F183 (assembly GCF_041929145.1). Classification (NCBI taxonomy): domain Bacteria; kingdom Bacillati; phylum Cyanobacteriota; class Cyanophyceae; order Aerosakkonematales; family Aerosakkonemataceae; genus Aerosakkonema; species Aerosakkonema sp. BLCC-F183. The sequence goes on from NZ_JBHFNU010000025.1 coordinate 14,942, forward strand.
ATATGCTGCGAATATGCTTACCCGACGGACGCAGGCGAAGACTGACAGTTAGAGAAGGTGCGCGACTTCAGAGTTTCCCAGATTGGTTTGAATTTCAAGGTTCTGAAAATAGCCAGTTCAACCAGATTGGTAATGCAGTTCCACCTATATTAGCGAAAGCTTTAGCTTGTTGTGTAAAAAGGTATTTAGATAGTAGTGAAAGAAGATTGCCATCGGAGATTTGTCAACAAAGTCAATACATACAGCTATCTCTAGACCTTGGAATTGACATTGTAGAGATCCCTGCCCGAAAAAATAGTAAATCACATCGACGAGGGGTTAAAACCGATGTCCGAGAACTTTAATGCTCCTAATTCTATCGATGTGCTGAAGAGGATTGAGGAAGCTAAGGCTATTCTTAGAGATCTCGGTTTGCCACCTGCACAACAAAACGATCGGTCTGCCCTCACATTACTAGCTTTACTTAATTTGAATGTTAATACACCTTGGTCTGATGCCAGTAATTATCTACTAGGAATCACTCCGATAATGGAATTTATTGCACAAAATTACGCAAAAACCTATGCACCGAACACCCGCGAAACAATTCGTCGCCAGACTGTTCACCAATTTGTAGAGGCTGGCTTTCTTATCCCCAATCCAGATAAACCTTCAAGACCGACGAACAGTCCAAAAACTGTGTATCAAATTGAAGCAACCGCATTAGAGTTGTTTCGTAGCTACGAGACGAATCAATGGAGTGAAAAACTGAGAAATTATTTGGCATCCATCGAGACGCTAAAAAGGCGGTATGCTCAAGAAAGAGAGATGCAACGCATTCCCGTAACGCTAGTAACAGGAAAAAGTATTTTTTTGTCCCCCGGTGGGCAGAATATGCTCATTGAAAAAATTATCAACGATTTTTGCTCCTTGTTTACACCAGGAGGAAAATTAATTTATGTGGGCGATACTGGCGATAAGTGGGGTTACTTTGACAGCGAATCACTTAAACCGTTAGGTGTCACTGTTGAAGCGCACGGGAAGATGCCGGATGTTGTAGTTCACTATGTTCAAAAGAATTGGTTAGTGCTGATTGAAGCTGTGACAAGTCATGGTGCAGTGACCCCGAAGCGTCGGAATGAGCTTCAAATAGTATTTAATAATTCTACAGCTGGCTTAGTATTCGTTACCGCGTTCAATCACCGTAGCGACATGGCGAGATACCTAAACGAAATTTCTTGGGAAACAGAAGTTTGGATAGCTGAAGCACCAACTCATATCATTCACTTTAATGGGGAACGATTCTTGGGGCCATACTGAGAAGTGCGATCGCATCTTCATGTTCCATCAAGCTAATAACTGATCTACTGCTACACTGCAACATAATTTGTAGGGTGGGCAGTGCCCACCATTGAGTTTGGAGAAGGTTAATCGGCAATTTGGTGGGCGATGCCCACCCTACGTTTAATAAACATCTCCTCTAAAAGAATCTCAAAGGGCAGGCAGGATGCCTACCCCACAAGAATTTTTGGAGATGTTTAATGACGATGTTCTCGATAAAGGCGAAGTGCATAAGCTCCTGCTGGAGTTGCTCTTAGTTCTTTGATTGTTGTTGCCATTTCACTTTTAATCACATCGAGTTGAGGCAGTTTCATAGGATATTCTGGAGGCAGTAAAGTGGGAGCGGATAGGGCGGCAAAAGTCAAGTCTGCTGCGGAAAAGTTATCGCCAATTAAGTAGGGACGACCATCAGATAAGCGTTGACTTACTTTATCAAAAATATCTCTAATTTTTTCTAGGGAAGTGGCAGCAGAAGCGGCTGTAACGTTCAATGATTTTTGCACGATGCGACGTATTAAGGGAAACGCGATCGCAAATCCCATTTTTTCGATTTGGGGAGTTCCTTCGCACCAACCTCGACGCATTGCTTCCCGGTCATTAAGGCGATAAAAATATGCCCAACATCGCGCCGAAACACCAAGCTGGCTATCAAATAATTCTTCCCATTCTTCAACTTCTTGGCGGAGATTATGTTGCGTTGGATAAAGTTGCCGACTGCCGTCACTTTTGCCATTCAAGTAATGCAAAATATCTGTAGAATCGACTAAAGCACTTTCTGGCGCTACCAAAACAGGAACGCTTTTGCCACCGTAAGGACGAGTTGCCAGTCGATGAAAAAGGGGTACGTGGCGTTCTTCAATGTAAGGGATTTGTAGCCAATCTAATGCCCAGCGGACTTTCTCGCAGTAATGGCTAATTGGAATAGTAATTAATCGATAAGATGGCGATCGATCGAGGCTTTGTTCTTTCATGATGTATAGCTTTATTGAACCTGTTGCCAAGATTGCTGATTTAAGAGCAGCGTTTCTGTCATCTTCGCTAGCTTTTGTAGCATTTCCTGATGTGACTCGGCACGTTGTTTATACTCCCGCTTTCTCTGAAGTGCCGCCCGTGCCAAGTCTTCCCGCTTTTGTTTGAGCGCCTGTATCGCCACTCGTTGCCAAACATCCATTTCCTTGAGTTCTTGGGTGTACTGAGGTTGAATTGTATCCCAAGTAACTCGAATTTGGGAGAGGGCTCGATCGACTAACTGGATAGCATCATCTTGTTTGGCTTCTTTGAGCGATCGGCCTACAGGTTCGGCTAAACTATCAATATTGATATTCGCCAACATAGGAATAAAATCTACCACCTGTTGGCTGTAGCTAACACCAGTCTTGCACCAAGTAGCAAAGTGTTCGCAATTGTTAAACAGCAAATTGTATTTTTGTTCGCCTAAACGACTTTCAGCACGACGGATCGCGACATCGGGAATGAAACAAGTTTGGTACTGCTTTACATAAATTTTTGAACCTTGAGCCATCGTAGCAATGGAAGTACGTTCAATGGTAGCGCTCGGTTTGCGGTAGTGAATCACAGTTCCATCGCCGCAGTCAATACCGTGATGCTGGTAAACGCCTTCAATCGTGAGAAACTGTCGAATCGCATAAATTTGATCGCCTCGTGCCATAAGCCGTTAGTTCCACTCTTCCCAGTATTGCCAATTTTCGTCATACTTAATATTGTCACCAAAAACACTCTCGGCATAAATCCTTTTCTATTTTTTCCTACCTTTTGGCAGAAAATGGCCTTTTTTGAGGGCCTAGTTTTTTGTCTTCCCCAGCTTCTAGTTCGATCGCAATATGACACAGTGGTACAAAGAAGACCTCGCCTTTATTCATGATGTCGGGTTCAGTGACTACGCACTCAAATCCGCTCCCGGTATATTGGAAATCTTGCATAGAAGTAAAATAGGAGAAGGTTTAGTAGTGGACTTGGGTTGCGGAAGCGGGTTGTTGACGCAAGAACTCGCGAAAGCCGATTATCGCGTTTTGGGAGTCGATATCTCCGAATCAATGATTGCTATTGCTCGCCAAAGAGTACCGGATGCTGAATTTCGCGTCGAGTCGCTGTTCAAAGTTGACATTCCGACGTGCAATGCGGTTACTTCGATCGGCGAATGTCTCAACTACTTGTTCGATGCGGATAACACCCACCTCGAACTTTTCGATCGCATCTATAGCGCGTTAATACCAGGAGGCGTCTTCATTTTCGACATTGCAGAACCGGGACAGGTGACGCCGGGAAACTCAACTAAGGGATTTATTGAAGGAGAGAATTGGATCGTACTCGTCGAAAAGGAAGAAGATCGAGAACAGAGAACTTTAAACCGTCGAATTATTACCTTTCGCAAGCTAGGCGAACACTACAGACGGGATGACGAACTACACCGTCTGCGATTATACAAATCAACAGATATTGCCGAAGATCTCCGTCAAGTCGGTTTCTGCGTTGAAAAGATGCGTAGTTACGGTCAATTTCATCTGCCAAAAGCTCATACGGCGTTTGTGGCACGCAAACCAAGATGAGCTAGTAACTCCCGTGCCGATCTATTTTTCGAGGAGAACCGCTCACAAAATTGCTTGCTATTCAAAAATTTTACTTCATAAATTTTTTGAAGTTATACCGCAATCTATTTTAGCTCAATTATTAGATTCAGTATATGGGTCGTCCTTTGGCAGGATGACTGTAACTGTTGTTTGTTGATTGGGTACGCTCTCGATCGTTAAAGTGCCTCCATGTAATTCGGCTAAATGCTTGGCGATCGCTAACCCCAATCCAGAGCCTTGTTGTTCGTAAAGTTTGCGTTCAAATTGCATATAAGCTCCCAAATTAGCAATTTGCTCGGCTTTCATCCCTCGCCCTCGATCGCTTACAGATAAAATAAAGGAATTTTTGTCCACTTGAGTGACAACATCCACTTTCGTTCCAGGTTCAGAGAATTTGAACGCATTGTCCACCAATTCTTCAACCAACTTATTCAGACGTTGAGCAGACATCCTGACTTGACCATCTTGCAATTGTAAGTGCAAATCGGAGCTTCGCTGTGCTTGTTCTGCTTGGTATATCGCTCGCTCTGCAATAATTGCATCAATGCTTTCTGTATAGTGGCTGCGTAACATTTTTATGCGCTCTGGTACGTTAGCGATTAATTCTAGATCTGCATATAACAAAAAGTTTTGTATTAATCGATATAACCGACGACCAGAAACGTGAATATGCTCAACCATTTCTCTAATTTCAAGCAGATCTGGCCGATTTAGTTCCGTAAGTAAAATCTCTGAAAATCCCAGAATTCCATTCAATGGAGTTCGTAGCTCATGCGGAAGAGAAAAGGTAATATTATTACGCAATTCTTCCATTTTTTGTGCTTGTTTTTGCTCGATCAGTGCTTGTTTTTCCAATCGAGTCTCAATTGCTTTCAGTAACTCAACTGGGCGACATGGCTTAGTTAGATAATCGTCAGCTCCCAATTCCATACCCTTGCGAGTATTGGCTTTATCAGCTAAAGCTGTTAGAAAAATGAAAGGAATCATCGCTGTAGTTGAGTCACCTTTTAATGCCTGTAAGACGCTATAGCCATCTAGATCGGGCATTGTCACATCACAAATAATCAAATCTGGCCTAATTTCTTTGGCAGTCTCAATACCTTTTAAGCCATTTTCTGCGGCTGTAGCCTCAAAATTTTGTTCTTGCAACAGATCCAAGATATTCTCTCTAATTGCTTGCTCATCTTCGATCAGCAAAATCTTTGTCATTTGTTCTTCCTCAATAAATAAAATTTACTTCCGTTTCGACAGCTATAATTTACATACAGCTAATCAAAATCGCATTTGTCTGGCAAAATTTGTAGACTTTTTCCTGCTAACAATCTTTCTTCAAAGTCACGCACATTCAAAGGTTTGTCAAATAAATAACCTTGCATTTCATCACAATCATTATAATATAAAAAATTTAATTCTGCTTCGGTTTCTACCCCTTCAGCAACTAAATTAAGTTTCAGATCGTGAGCCATCTGTATAATATTTTTGGTAATCGACTTCGTTTTAGGGTCGCTATTAACTTTGCCAATGAAAGACTTGTCTATTTTCAACGTTTCAAATGGAAATTGTTGTAGATAGCTCAAAGAAGAATACCCCGTCCCAAAATCGTCAATGGCAATCTGTACTCCTAGCGCCTTAAAAGCCGTCAATCTCACAATGCTGACTTCTGTATTTTGCATAAGTACGCTTTCAGTTAATTCAAGCTCAAGGTATTTTGGATCTAATCCTGTTTCTATTAAGAGTTGGTAGACTCTAGAATATAGGTCGGGTTGATTGAACTGCCGTGCGGATATGTTTACGGCTATTCGCAAATCGGAGAACCCAGCATTATGCCATATTTTTGTTTGCTGACAAGCTTTTTTCAAGACCCACTCACCTATAGGAACTATCAAGTTGGTTTCCTCTGCAATGGGAATAAATTTAGCAGGCGAGATTATCCCTAGTTGTGAATGATTCCATCGCAAAAGGGCTTCTGCACCGACAATTTTACCAGTACGTAGGCTGACTTTAGGTTGATAATATACTTCAAGTTCTTCTCTCTCTAAAGCATATCCTAAGCTAGTCTGTAAAGCGAGATTTTCGGAAGTTATTATTTGAAAACTGCTTCGATAAAATGTGTATAAATTTCCGCCGTTTTCCTTCGATTTAAGCATAGCTTTATAACTCGATAGCAGTAATTTTTCTAAATTATCTCCATCACTCATATAAAAAGCAATCCCTATGCTGGCAGTGATTATAAGTTTGCTATTCTGTTCTATTAGGAAAGGTTTACAAAGTTCATTTAGAATAGTTTGTGCTATTTTAGAAATTCCTTTTTTGGTTTGTGGCCTTACTATAATAATGGCAAACTCATCCGTATTTAAGCGAGCTATTGTATTGGTTTCCTCAACGCATTTATGTAAACGATCGGCCACAGCTTTTAGTAATAAGTCGCAACTTGAATGGCCCAAAAACTCAACGATTTTTTCAAACCTATCCAAACTCAAATACAAAATAGAAATAAGCTGTTTAGAATCGGCTGGTAATCGTTTTTTATGAGATAAATTCCAAGCGAGAATTTGATTAAAGCGCTCTTCTAGTAAAAGTCGATTCGGTAGCTCGGTTAAACTATCATATTTTCGAGATTTATTCAGTTGTTGTGATGCTTGCTTAAGGGCAGTAGTATAAACTCCAGTAATAATAGTTTGCTTGGCGAGTCGAGTAGCGATCGCATTTAACAATTCCTGTGGTTTACACGGTTTGATTAGATAGTCATCTGCCCCTAGTTCCATACCCTTGCGAGTATTAGCTCTATCCGCCAATGCAGTCAAAAAGATAAACGGAATTACTGCTGTCAAAGGATCTTGACGTAACTCTGCGAGAACAGCGTAACCATCTAGTTCGGGCATCATTACGTCACAAAGAATTAGATCTGGCAGAATCTCTTGAGCTAAAGATATACCCAAGCGACCATTTTGGGCGGCAATAACCTTAAACCTTTGCGCCTCTAAAATATCTATAATATTCGCTCGAATCAACTCATCATCTTCAATGACTAAGATTTTCGTACCCGGCTTGGCTGTTGTAGAAATTAAGGTGTTTTGATTTGACATATTTTTGGAATTAATTAATCTTGCAAACTGGTTAATTGATTGAGAATGGCTATTTCACGGGCGCACTCTTGTTGCAAAATTTTTAGATAGTGAGCGCGTGCTTGCTCCGATGGAGCTAATTTGAGCATTTGAATCCCCATCGTGATGTTAGATAATGGATCCCGTAAATCTTGAGAAAGTTTCTGCAATAACTCTTCTTTACTGTTACTAAGTCTTTGGAGATCTTGGACTCTTCTTTGTAAACTTCTAGCTTTGTTTCGTTGCTCTTGATATTGCTCGATGTAGATAGCTTGTTTTTTGAGTCTGCTGGAGATCGCGCTCAGTAATTCAGTTGCAGTACACGGCTTGGTAATATAATCATCAGCTCCCAGTTCCATTGCCAAACGTAGATCTTCCCGTTCTGTTTTAGCAGTTAGAAAAATAAACGGAATAACTGCCGTTATTGGCTGTTGCTGTAATTCGGTTAAGACGCTATAACCATCCATATCAGGCATCATGATATCGCAGAGAATTAAATCAGGTATTTCCTTTTGTGCCTCGCGTATTCCTTCTTCACCATTCTTTGCCCCCACAACATCAAAATCTTTGCACTCCAAAATATCCAAAATATTAGCTCGCACAAACTCTTCGTCTTCAATTACCAAAATTTTTGTTGGTTGCATAATTTTATTTAAAAAACTTTTTTGTTGTTTAACTATTGACCTTTTGTGAGTTATTTTAATCCTAACTCAACTAAAAGATTATCACAACTATCTCATGGGAAGTTTTACAGTAAATTTCGTTCCCACGCCTACTTCGCTCTGTACCGTAATAGTACCTCCATGTAACTCAACAGATTTTTTTACAATTGCTAACCCTAATCCTGTGCCTGGGATTGTACCGACATTAGGGGCTCTATAAAAGGTTTCAAACAAACTTTTTTGAGATTCTATAGGAATGCCAATTCCGAAATCTTCGATCTCAAATAAAACTTCGTTGTTTTCGCAAGTAGCGCTAAAGAATATCGGGCTCTTATCTGGCGAATATTTAACAGCATTTGACAACAAATTACTCAAAATATGACGCAGTAATTTCTCATCCATAATGGTCTCGTTGAAGTTGCCTTTAATATTGACTTCGACCGGATGTTTTTCTCGATCGAATACTTCAATATCTTCTACTAATTCCTTACAAAACTTTTCTAAATTAATCGGACTGGGGTTAAATTCCAGTTTACCGGCTTCTGCTTTTCCAATCACCAAAATCTCATCTAACATTTCGATCATACGTTGGATAGCAGATTGAATCCGATGAACATGAGTTAGCTTCTTCTCCCTCGACCATTCGTCTAAATACATTTCCAGCAAGTCAGAAGAAAACAAAATTGTGGACATTGGTGTCCTAAATTCATGGGAAACCATAGAAACAAAACGAGTTTTGAGTTCGTTAAGTTCCTTTTCCTTTTCTAGAGCTTTGCGAATTTCTGTTTCGGCTTTACACCTAGCTAAAGCAATCTCCACAGTAGTGTGTAAATCTTTTTCTTGAAATGGTTTAACTATATATCCAAACGGCTGAGCTTCTTTAGCTCGTTCTAAAGTTTTGGCATCGGTATGGGCAGTCAGAAAAACCACAGGTAAATTGAAAAGATGGCGAATTTTGTCTGCCGCTTCTACTCCATCCATCGAACCTTTTAGCATAATATCCATCAGAATTAAATCCGGTTGAATTTTTTCGGCTTTTTCAATTGCTTTTTCACCTGTAGCAATTACAGCCGGAACATGGTAGCCTAATTTTTTTAAGCTATTTTTAATGTCCATCCCAATAATTACTTCATCTTCTACTACTAGAATTGTCGCTGTCATTTTTCCTCCCTGATTTGTTTCCTAAAGGTGATCTGAAAAGCAGTGCCCCTAGATGAATCAATTGCGATTTCTCCGTCCAGTTGTTCTGTTAAGTTGTAAACTAGCTGTAAGCCTAGCGAGTCAATTTCTTCAATGTCAAAGTCGGGGGGTAACCCCACACCATTATCGCTAACTTCTAAGCGGAGACTATCCCGATCGAGTCGATAAAAATTAACGCATAATTTTCCTATTTCTCTATCGTTGAATGCGTATTTTAGTGCGTTTGTAACTAATTCATTAATTATCAAACCGCAAGGAATTGCTGTATCGATATCTATTTCCATTTCTTCAGTTTCAATCCCTAATTGAACAGAACTTGCATAAACTTTATAAGAATTCACCAAATTTCGCACCATTTCGTTAATATATTCAGAAGCATTAATCCTTGATAAACCTTCTGATTGATACAGCTTTTCATGGATGAGAGCCATCGACCTAATCCGGTTATAACTCTCTGTAAATAAAGTTAATGCTTGTTCATCTTTTATGTACGCAGACTGAAGCTTGAGTAGGCTAGAAATTACCTGTAAGTTATTTTTGACTCGATGGTGAATTTCTTTAAGCAAAACTTCTTTTTCTTTAAGAGATGCCCTGATGTGATTTTCTGCTTGTTTGCGTTCGGTAATATCTCGATACATCCATAAATGTCCGCTGTACTTTCCTCTTACGAAAATCGGTACGTAATCCCGTTCAAAGATGTGACTATTTACCATTGTAACTTCTTCGTTGGTGACTATTTGCCTGGAGTTTAATATTTGGAGATGCTGCTGGATAAATTTCTCTGGGTCTGCAAAAACTTGTTGAAAATCTTCGTAGAAAGTAGAAAAATCGGCTCCGATTAAAGCAGCAGGTACAATGGGAATATTGAAAATATCGCAAAATGCTTGATTGATCGTGACGACTTGGTTAAACTCATCTTTAACTAAAATCCCCATCTGTAAATTTTCAATCAGGGCTGATAGCCGGGAAGTGCTTGTTTGTAGTTCCTCCTCGGCTAGCTTGCGCTCCGTAATATCGTTTTGGATACCAATGTAGTGAGTGAGAATGCCATTGCTATCATAAATTGGCGAAACATTTAATTCGTTCCAGAACAAACTGCCATCTTTACGGTAGTTCCGCAGCACAACTTTACAAGTAGTTTTTTCCCTAATCGCAGCCCGCAGTTTTTCCAAACCCGGTTGATTTGTATCGCTACCTTGTAGAAAACGACAGTTTCGTCCGATTACCTCAGCCGCAGAGTAACCGGTCATTTCCTCAAAAGCAGGATTGGTATAAATGACAGGATTATCCGGTTGTTTGGTATCTGAGATAATAATACCGTTACTGCTAGCAACAAGCGCTCTATCTGTTAAGCGCAACTTTTCTTCTGTTTGTTTGCGTTCGGTAATATCGTGACAAACGCAAATCAGTCCTCCATCTGCAACTAAGGTAAGGGAAAGTTCCTGTGCAAATGTGGTGCCGTCGCTTCTTCTGGCAGTTGCTTCTCCTTGCCACTTACCTTGTTGTATCACGATGGGGATGATGTCTCCTTGAATGCGCTTACATTCATCTTCGTAGTATAACTCTTGCCAAGTTTTACCGATCAGTTCTTCAGCACTTTCGTAGCCAAAAATTTTGGCGTGAGACTGGTTAATGTAGATGTATTCGCCTGCGGCATTAACGATGCCAATCCCATCTCCTGCTGCCTCCACCGCAGCTAAGTGCCTTCGCATCTTTTCCTCTACTTGTTTGCTTTCGGTAATGTCGCGACATATACCAACGATACCCAGCAGCTCGCCTTCTGCGGAAAGATAGGGACACTTAGTAGATAAGAAAATACGTTTGCTTTCATTCGTCTCGAAAATTTCTTCACAAGTCCAAGCCATGTTACTTGACATGACTATTCCATCGAATTCGCGAATTTGTCGTTCGCTTTCTGCGGTCAGAAAATCTTCATTTCGTTTGCCTAAAATTGCTTCGATCGAGCAGTTTAAGTATTTGGCCCCCGATCTATTAATAAATATGTAGTGACCGTTTTTATCTTTGATAAAAATAGCATCGGTACTGTTTTCTACGATCGTGCGAAGTTTGAATTCACTATCTCGCAATGCTGCTTCCGCCTGCTTGCGATCGGTAATATCCATAACCACACCGCTCATTGCGATCGGTTGACCTGTCCGATCGCAGATAATATCACCCTTAGTGGCAACCCAGCGGATAGAGCCATCAGGCCAAATGACGCGATGTTCGATGCTATAGGGTATTTTTTCTTTCAGGGTGTCAGTAATTGTAGCCTTGAGGTAGTGGCGATCGTCAGGGTGAACCCGGTCTATATAAGTCTCATAAGTTCCAGTAAAAGAAGCGGGAACAAAGCCAAAGATTACTTCTGTTTGCTCTGACCATAATATGTTATTTGTCTCGATATCCCAATCCCAAGTCCCCATTTGGGCAGCGTTGAGGGCCATCCGCAGCCGCCACTCACTCTCCTGCAACGCCTCTTCTGCCAACTTCCGTTCGGTAATATCCATCATTACCCCTGTCATCCGATCTGGCTCTCCGTTACTTTCGCAGATAATATTGCCGATACAGGCGAGCCAACGTACAGTACCATCAGGCCAGATAATGCGGGTTTCTATGCTGTAAGATGTTCTCTCTTCAATGGCAAGTTGAATCGCTTGTTCTAACGCGGGGCGATCTTCTGGATGTATGCAGCTAAAAAATGCTTCTGCAGTTCCGGGGAAAGAACCAGGTGCAAGGTCAAAAATGAATTCAGTCCTTTCTGACCAAACGACTCGCTCGGCTTTCATATCCCAGTCCCAAGTCCCCATTTGCGCCGCTTCCAGCGCCAGTGCCAACCGCGACTCGCTTTCGCGGAGTGCTTCTTCGGCAAGTTTGCGATCGCTGATGTCAATAAATAAACCATCCCAAATAATATCGCCATTGGTTTGTTTTTCCGGGCTAGAAATGCCTTCAATCCACTTGAGATGACCGGATGGTGTAATAATGCGCCCTTCCCACTGCCACGGTTGCAAACTTTCAGCCGAAATAACAGTTGAATGGTATAAAGACTGCACATCATCAGGATGAATCATCTCAAAGCTTTTCTGGAAATCCGCTTGCATTTCTTCTGGTTCTAGTTCCCAGATTTCGCGACAACGCGGACTAGCATAAAGCAATGCTTGAGAACCGTCAGTACGAAGGATGTACTGATAAAGCATCCCCGGCACATTGGCTGCTAATTTTTGGAACTTCTCTTCACTGTCTTTGAGCGCTTCTTCTGTCCGTTTGCGCTCGGTAATATCCATAGAAATGCCACAAATGGCATAAATCACTCCATTTCTATCTTTTAAAGGAAACTTAACAGTAATGTAGGTATGCAACCCGTCTTCATGAGGAACAACTTCTTCAACTTTTACGGCTTTTCCTTCTTCTATTACCTGGCGATTGCTTACTGCAAAGGCATCGGCTATTTCGCAGGGCCAATAATCGTAAATACTTTGGCCAGCAATTTCTTCTTTCTTCAAATTAAACAAGTTTTCAAACTGATGGTTAACCAACAAATATCTGTCCCGATAGTCGTGTGCATAAATGACCGCCGGAGAGTTATCTAAAATTGCCTGTAAGTGTGCCTGACTCTGCTGTAATTGTGCTTCTGCTTGTTGGCGTTCGGAAATTTCGACGGTTACTTGTTGAAGACTCCACAGTAGTTCTTGCGTGCGTTCTTGCACTTTTGTTTCTAATTCTTCGTTGAGTTTTTGCAGTTCTGCTTGGGCACGTTTGCGAGCGCTAATATCTCTGGCTTCTGCAATTAGCTGGATGGCTTCTCCTTTTTCATTAAAAATAGGCTTGAGGGAAAAGTCTGTTGTGATTACTTGCTCGCCAGTACCGAGCATTTCCAGTTCATAACGAAGAAAGTGGCCTTTGGCAGCGGTGCGGATCGCCCTTCTGAGTTTTTTCTGGGTGGCTTTGGAAATTGTCCACCATTTTGTTTCCGAAAAGGGACGACCGATTACTTCAGTGGCTTGAAGACCGACAAAATCAAGGGCGGTTTGGTTGGCTTGTAACAAGATGCCATCCAGCTTTAGCAAATAAGTAAATTGATAGCTATTGTTAAAAATAGCAGCAAAAATTACTTGATTTTCCCGCAGCGCCTCTTCTGCTTGCTTGCGCTCAGTAATGTCTTCATAAGTTCCCAAGATGCCGATTACATTTCCATTTGCATCTAGGAGAGGAACTTTGTTTGTATCCACCCAACATAGTTTGCCATCTGCTTGCAGTTGGGTTTCGATGATGTCATATTCGGATGTATTGCTTTCCATCACCCGGCGATCGCACTCGCGATACCAATCCGATTCCTCTTCTCTCCAGGGCAAGTCGTAGTCTGTTTTACCCACAATTTGCTGTGGATTATCAAAACCAGCCGCTCGTGCGAAGTTATAATTACAACCTAAATAAACTGAATTACTGTCTTTCCAAAATATAAATTGCGGGATATTATCCATCACCATTTGCAACATTTGCTGCGAGCGTTGCACCTCTGCTTCTGCCAGCTTGCGAGCGGTGATATCGGTGGCAACACAAAGCAATTTATAAGCTTTACCATCTTCAGATAAAAGCGGTGTTTTGACTGTTTGAAACCAGCGTAATTCTCCTGTACATATTGTCACGCTTTCTTCGGCAATAAATTTTGTATTTAAGGTGGTCATCACCTCCATATCGTCATGCCTCAACCGCTCTACATCGGCTGGATTATTGTTAAATTCTCTAATTTTTTTACCGACCATTTGCTCCACAGTCATGCCCCAAGTATCGGCACAGGCTTGATTAACTAAGACATATCTACCATCCCGATCTATAACAAAGATTAAATTAGGATTGGTATCGATTACTGTTCGCAGAAATTGCTGTTGTTCTCGCAAAGCTACTTCTGAGAGCTTGCGATCGGTAATGTCTTCGACAATCCCTGTGACGCGATAAATTTCTCCCCCCTCATTTTTGAGGGGAAAAGCACGAGTCAAAACCCAGCGGGTTTGTCCATCCGGTCGGATAATCCGATATTCTTGGTCGTAAGGTTGTCCGGATATCTGCGATTCCACCGCAGCGATAACGCGATCGCGGTCTTCTGGATGAACGGCATCCAAAAATTGTGTGGGGTTATTGTATACATCTATACAGCCGCCCCAGATTTTGTCTAAGGCAGGACTGCCATAAAGTAATTTGTTCTGTCGGGGGTCTCTGACAAAAAAGCCTTGGTGGAGATTTTCCCCTAGCTGCCGGAATAATTCGTTACTTTCTTGCAGAGCAGCTTCTGCTTTTTGACGTTCTTGTAGTTGGGTTTGAAGTTGCTCGTAAAGTTCGGCTTGATGGATGGCGATCGCGCAATGATCGGCGATCGCTTTGACAAAGGCTACCTCCTCCTCTGTCCATTCCCGTTCTCCCTTGCATTCATTTAAGCTAATTCCGCCCAAGTACGACTGCTGATATATCAGCGGCACAATCATAAGAGCGCGGATGTTGCACGTTTTTACAGCTTCCAGAATTTCTGGCGGTTCGCCCCGATCGATCCGAGCAAAAACGAGCGATTCTCCTTGCGCTAACTCTTTGTCGTAACGGCGATAAAACCCGCAGTGTATACCTATTAAACTGTTGCCTTCCGACGTAGCCTCGGAAACATAACGAATTCCCAACTCGCGATCGGCATCCGGTCGAAAAATCAGGCAACGGCTGACATTGAGCGCGGAATGCAGTTGATTCGCGGCGATTTGGATAATTTCATCCAAAGCCAGCGTTCCTCGCATCGCGTGGACGATTTGATTGAGCAAAGTAGCTTGTTTAGCTTGTCGCTCAACTGTCGCAAGAACTTCTTGGAGTTGCGCCGTGCGCCGTTCCACTTCCTTTTCCAGTTCGGCGTTTCGCAGGCGCAGCAGTTCGGCTTTTTCGGCTTGCAACTTGGAAACCGATTGCTGGGTACGTTTCAGCCGTTTGTAGATTTGCACTGGTTCTAGGGAACTCAACAATTCCATCTCTGTTATTATTCCCAATTGCACTGCTGAACTCTCACTCTGACGCTCTCGAACTAACAGCATTTCCATGCGATCGATCTGCATTTGCTGATAAGCATAAAGCAGAGAGTTTTCCGGGTTTAGCTCGTGTCCCAATCTCCTCATTACCGATGCAGCTGGTGTCTGGGCTAAATCCATCCCTACGCACCAAGCTTGTATAATTTGTCGCTCAGTAACAACTCCTACCGGAATGGATGAAAGGCTACCGGAAACAGCATTATTTGCTTCGTTCCTTACCTCTTTTGTAATTACCACACAACTAACGCGATATTCTGTCATCAGTTGGGCAATCTTCTCTACGGATGCTGTTCGATCGGCACAGATTAGTTGGGTGTTCATCACTTCGCCTACTGTACCGAGTTTGAACAGATTCGTGGTTTTTAAGGCTTGGAGAATGCTTGTGGGAGTGACAATTCCCAACAGTTGCTTCCTCTCGTCTAGAATTGGTAAATAGTAAATTTGACTCTGACGAAAAAATAATACAGGTGTAAAAATATTGACTGCATCTGACAGACTCAAGGTCGATATCGGCGGCTTAATCAATTCAGCAATTTTAACTTGGCTTTGGAGTCTATTCCCAGATGCCAGTAACTGCACTATATCTCGCTCGGCGAATATCCCTAAAACTCGCGAAGCTTCCATTACTACAGCATAATGGCGATCGCGCAGCGTGCCGGATGGCATATCGATTTGTTCTTCCATACCGACTGCTGGGGCGGCAATATTTAACCTTACTCCAGAAGTATCTCTTAAATTATCGCTCCCGATAGTATATTGGCTGGTACATGAGAGTCCCATGAGAGATATCACATCTACTAACTGCGTATCGGGAGCTACGATAACGGGATGACGATGTATAGCCTGCTCTAAGTCTGGTAAATTTAAATAAAAATCGCTGGATTGCATGGCTTTATCGATTATAGAGCTTTATCTTCTGGGCTCTTGACGAGCTTCTTACTTAAGGCAGACTGGGGAGTCTGCAATCATTACGTTTGAAAGGAAATGTAATTTTAAAGTGCGTACCTGCCTCCGAATGAACTTCAATATCTCCATCTAACTGATTAGTTAAATTGACAACTAGCTGTAACCCCAAAGATTTACTTTCTTCAAGGTCGAAATTTGGCGGCAAACCTATGCCATTATCATAGACTTCTAATAAAAATTTACTTTCTTCAATGAGAGCAATTTTTATGCTTATTTTTCCTGCTTTCCCATTAGTAAAGGCGTATTTCAAAGAATTACAAACCAATTCATTAATGATTAAGCCGCAAGGAATAGCAGTGTCTACATCGAAAAATATTGGCTCAAATTTAATATCCAAATCAATAAACTCGGACAACAATCTGTAAGAACGTACTAGATTATTGGCTAAGCTTGTAATGTAATCACCAGCATCAATTAGGGCAATACCTTCAGATTGGTATAGTTTTTCATGAATCAGAGCCATTGACCTAACGCGGTTATAGCTGTCACTCAAAAGCGATGCAATTTCTGGATCGTTACTGCATTCAGATTGCAATTTCAACAAACTAGAGATTATTTGCAAATTATTCTTGACTCGATGATGAATTTCTTTAAGAAGCAGTTCTTTTTCTTTCAGAGATGCTTTCAGTTGTTGTTCGATCTGTTTTTGATCTGTAATATCGATACCTACAGCAACTGCGGCTTCACCTTGCTGGTACTTTTGGGCAACAATTAAGTAATTTCGGATCGCCCCATTAATGTTGGCATCGATCACTCTACTACCAGATTTATCGTCACCACGCATGAAATAACTCATGAATTCTGCAAAGGTCTTACTGCTTTCCAAAAAGCCAATTTCTTGACCGATAAAAATTTCTGGAGGACGATTAAATGCAGTACACAGATGCCGATTTACACCCATATATCGCAAATCGGAACTAATCCAAGAAACTAATCCCGGTACAGCATCTAAAACTACTTGCAATTGGTCTTTGGCTTGTTGCAGTGCCTTCTCTGTCTGCTGCCGTTCTTTCACTTCTGTCAGTGCCCGGTCTCTCATAATGCGATAGTCCTGAACTCGTTGGGTGAGTTCCGTAACATCTTGGATGGAGAATAAAGCATAGTATCCTCCTTCAGGTGCAGGTTCGGCGGTAACAGTAGTATGCTGAATTCGCTGCTGTCCGTTAGGTAAGTATGCGGGTATAAAGTGCTTATGGAGTTGGGAAGAGAAAAGGGTTGGTGGCCCCCCAGCAAAAATTTGTTTGAGACGAGAAGCATATTTCGTTTCCTTTAAGTGAGGAAAACGTTCGATCATATCAGTTCCCAGTATTTCTTGCTTGGGGATATTAGTCCAATTCTCCAAGCAGCGATTCCAATACAGCACTGTAAAATCTTCCCTAAGTACGCATATACCTATAGGAATTCGATCGAGAACACTAAATTTTTCCGCTAATTCTTCTATGTCGTTCATGGGTGATTTCTGAAATCATTTTTTCTTGTTTTTGATAGTTTTGTCCGGTTCAAACAGAATAGATTTAGTTGAGCAATAGAGGAGACATATAAGGCGGCGATCGCGTTGTATTCGTTAGTTAAAGCCATGTATATTTCTTAAAATGATTTATTTTACTTTTTCAATTACTGTCTAACCAGTTATTTGTAGGCGTAGACTTCTTCTTCGATCGCACTCATCAACAAGTCAAACGAACCTAATTCAAATATCAGTATAATATCCCCCCGAATTTGAAATCGTTCTATGGTAAATTGAGTTTGCGCTAATAAAACTGTAGTGGGAATCACCCGATTATGGAAATGGATTAAATTCTCGACTGTATCCTCAATATAATAGGGAAGTTCGTACTCAAGGTTGCGATTGATTAAATTGCCAATAGAACCGATAACGCTATTAATTAAGATGTTACCAACTTCACTCAAGGTACTAATTCTCACCGCATCCAAGTCTGGCGTTCCCAGTTCTTCACCCGTCAGGATAGCAGCTAGCATACAAGCGCTGTCTGTAGGAAAAACTAGCTCTGCAATGCCCGAAAACGATCCTGAAAAATCTTGGCGTACCGCAGCTACCCGTCCCCTGCCGAAACTGGTTTGCATTTCTCGTTGCAATTCTTGGGGCAATTTAATTTTAATGTAAGGGACTTGCAAGTGAATGTAAGCATCTAACATCTCGTTGAGTACGTTGGCAGCACGACCCACACCAATATTAAGCAGTTCCTGAATTGCATCAATCTGACTGGGCTTTAAGTTCATTGCGCCATCTCCTGAGTGTACGCTAAAGCTTGCGTAATTTTTTGGCGCAATTCTTCTTGTTTGGCTGGTTTGTTCAGAAAGCCCGCAGCCCCCAATTCCATACAGCGTTGTCGAACTCCTACTTGAATATCTGCACTCACTACAATGACAGGGATAGTCGATCGGCGATCGCGCATTGCTTGTAATACCCCAAAGCCATCGATATCGGGCATTAGTAGGTCAACTAAAATGCAGTCCGGTTTGTGGATTGCCGCCATCTCTAGTCCTTCTTGTCCATTAGTTGCTTCCAGGACTTCATAACCTTCTGCTGTCAATGCTTTACGCAGCATCCGGCGCGTAAAGGCTGCATCATCAATCATTAGAATTAAAGGCATTAAATTC
This sequence comes from Aerosakkonema sp. BLCC-F183, assembly GCF_041929145.1. NCBI lineage: Bacteria > Bacillati > Cyanobacteriota > Cyanophyceae > Aerosakkonematales > Aerosakkonemataceae > Aerosakkonema > Aerosakkonema sp. BLCC-F183. The sequence continues at coordinate 33,463 of NZ_JBHFNU010000025.1, forward strand.
TCCTATTATTTAGTAGTAGCTATTGAGATTAGCCTAAATTTTTGCTCGCTCCAACTTGAAAACAACTACTTATTTCTAACACGATTTATATATATTTATATCGAGTATTAATACGGTACTTTATTTAGGTAGATTACGTATTATTACTGATACTTTAAAGCACTTACCTAAATCACTCAGAACATTACTTTGTTTGTTCTGTATAATACAGATATCTAACTATCAAAAATATATCAAACGCCCGATGAACGTCTGATGGACAATCATCTCATCCAAAATTGAATGACGCTCAGAAGAGGCTGAAACCATTGCCAAATCTATCTTAGAGAAAGTGAAGGCAATTTTTGCACAAGTTATTCACAATTTTTTTGAGCTTTATTTATAAATCAATATGGATGAAGATATCAAAGCATTTTTAGCAGACAACTACGAAAATCTCGGCCATATCGAGCGAGATCTAGTTGATTTAGAACAAAATCCCACAGACAAAGATTTGCTCGTCCGGATTTACCGTTCCCTGCATACTATCAAGGGAAACTGCGGCTTTATGGCGTTTGGCAAGCTGGAAGCGCTCACCCACGCTGGGGAAAATTTGCTCAGTCGCGTGCGGGATGAGGAATTAATATTAAATATCGAAATTATCAACACCTTACTGCAACTCGTCGATACCATTCATCAAAGCTGTATCTGCATTAATGCCACCGGACAAGAGAGTGACTCTGACAACTCGGAACTGATTCAAAGACTAAATGATTTACAGCACACAGCGTATGAAGATAAGCATTTAATTATAGCGCTAAATTCAGAAAACGTTGCGGACTCTCTCAGTACACCGCCTTCAGTACCCAGTAATTATACGCAAATCCCAGATTTGACAAAACCCTCTATATATGATAAATGGGTCAAAAATGGCAAAGTCAACAGTGAGGAAGCACCCACACCATTAGCAGCAGCTCAAACCGTGCCCTCGATTCGAGTAGACATCAACTTATTAGATAAGTTGATCAATCTGGTGGGAGAACTGGTATTAGTTCGCAACCAAATTTTGCAATTCAACTCCATCCAGGATGAAGCAGGATTTGAAGCAGCGTCTCAACAATTAAATCGCGTCACTAGCGAGTTACAAGAAGCTGTAATGAAAACTCGGATGCAGCCGATTAGCACGATTTGGAGTAAGTTTCCGCGTGCGATCAGGGATATGGCGATCGCATCCGGGAAGCAAGTGCAAGTCGAGATCGAAGGTGAAGACACCGAACTCGACAAAACTATCATCGAGGCAATCAAAGATCCTCTCACTCACATCATTCGCAACTGTGTTGACCACGGAATTGAAATGCCTGATGTGCGGAAACTGTCCGGCAAACCCGAGTCAGGACAAGTGCGCTTGTATGCCTTCCACGAAAGCGGTTACGTAAATATTGAAATTATCGATGATGGTGCTGGCATCGATCCAGAACGACTCAAAAACAAAGCACTAACCTTGGGATTAATTACTGGCGAACAGTTTAATCGTTTGAGTGACAGTGAAGCCATCAACTTAATTTTCCTGCCAGGGTTTTCCACGGCTGACGAAGTGACTCGCTTATCCGGAAGGGGAATCGGTATGGATGTGGTGAAAACCAATATTGAAAAAGTCGGGGGTGTGGTTCAAATTTCCAGCCAACGCAAATTAGGTACTGTGTTTAAGCTCAAGATTCCTTTAACGCTGGCAATTATTCCGGCGTTAATTGTTACCAGTGCAGGCGATCGCTACGCGATTCCGCAAATGAGTTTAGCAGAATTGGTGCGTTTGGAAGGAGAACAAGCTAAGCGAGGCATTGAATACATTCACAAAACTCCCGTATATCGTTTGCGAGGTAAGTTATTACCACTCGTTTACTTAAATCGAGAACTTCAATTAGAAAATCAAGAACAAAAATCAAATCTACAATCTCTAGATGAAGTAGTGAATATCGTTGTCGTGCAAGCCAATACACATTTTGGTTTAGTGGTAGATTCGATCGACGATACTCAAGAAATTGTGGTTAAACCTTTAGGGAAACTGCTAAAAGATACACCTGCTTTTGCCGGAGCAACTATTCTGGGAGACGGAAGAGTTGCTTTGATTTTAGATGTGCGTAGCATCGCGCAGCGTTCTGGTGTGTTTTCCAAAGCACAAACAAAAGCTCGCTTAGAACAGGAAGGCGTATCCGAGCAACAGACAGATGATGGGCGAGAAATGCTGTTACTGTTTGAAGGTTTGCCTAAGAGTCGCATGGCTATTCCGCTGTCAATGGTTTTGCGTTTAGAAGAAATTCCCATTACGGCTGTGGAAAAAGTAGGCGATTTGACGATCGTTCAATATTGCGATCGCATTCTGCCGCTGATTGATTTAGCTAGTGTATTTAGTCCTCAGCGATTATCTTGTACCAAAAAAAAGGGAGCAACTACCAGAACTAATAATTCCAACTCATCCTTACTGGAAAACCAACTTCTGCAAATGATAGTCGTGTCTTGCTCAAACGGGCAGACAGTGGCATTAGCAGTCAGCCACATCCTCGATATTGTCATGGAAAAACTGACTTTTACTGCCGCGACAAGTCGTCCGGGAGTTAATGCGATCGCTGTCATCAAAGGCCAAGTTACTGAAATTTTAGACCTCGCAGCAGTTACTCAGTGGATATCTAATTAGTAAATCACACCTGTAATTAATGGAAAATACTCAATTTATATGGCTCATACTCACCAGTTTTGCACCTTTTATCTAGCTCACATCTGCTTTGGCTTAGACGTAAAGAAAGTCCAAGAAGTGATTCGCTATCAATCAATTACCCGCGTACCTTTAGCACCTCCAGCCGTCCGAGGGTTGATTAACTTACGCGGTCAAATTGTCCCCGCCATAGATCTGCGACAGTGCTTGGATATATCTGAATCTGATTCTACTTATCAAAAAAGCAGTATGGCGGGGAGTAATTCTGCAACATCTAATCTATTTAATTACTTTTTTCCCAGCTTAGAGCAACTGCCTCTCAATGCGATCGTGCAGGCAGATGATGAAGTAATTAGTTTGCTGGTTGATGAAGTAGGAGAAGTTTTAGAAATTTCCGATTGCGCTTTTGAACCTCCTCCAGAAACGCTCAAAGGCAAAGCACGCGAGTTAATTAAAGGAGCTTATAAACTAAACGATCTGCTGTTGCTGATTCTCGACACCGAAAAAGTTTTTGAGGTTAGCAAAATATCAGATTAATATTGAAAATATTTGCTAGATATTGATGATTGGCAAATTCGATAGCAGTTAAATTAATCAAATGGGAGCTAGCATGGATACTTACAATAACAAAAAAATCGGAAGGTTTTTGTTTTTTAAAAAAACAAGTAATCTGAGCGGTAAAGTAACGCAAAAATTATCCGAGCCAGAGCCGCTTTCTCAAGAGAGCAGTAAAATCGATCGAGTTGAAATTACGTCTGAGCATTGGAACGAATTACTGTCAGTTCTTAAGAGTGCTAGAGATGGCGACTTTAGCGTGCGCTTATCAGAAAATAATGGATGGGGTGAAATTGCTGAAGTATTTAATGGATTGCTCAGCTTAAATCAAAACCTGACCAACGGTATTGTCAGAGTTAGTAATGATATTGGAGAAGAAGGTAAACTAACCGAGAAAATGGGTATGCGCTCAGTAAAAGGTGATTGGGCAACTAGCGTCACAGCAATCAATACTTTAGTTGAAACTTTAGGTCAACCCATCCTAGAAACAGAACAAGCTCTAGCAGCATTAGCGGCGGGAGATTTATCCCGCAAAGTGCCTACCAAAATCAAAGGGCGATCGCTCAAAGGCGATTTGCTGACGCTTAGCACCACAACTAACCAACTAATTGACAATATCGCTTGCTACTCTTCCGAAAAAAATCGCGTGGCAAAACTTCTCAGTCAAGAAGGAAATCTCAGCACTAAAGCAGTCCTGACCGGAGCAACAGGTATCTGGAAAGACCTCACGGAAAATATTAACCAGATGATTGAAAAGCTCAAAGAAGAAGTTCAAACCATTACCAAAATGACTTTAGCGATCGCGCAAGGTGACCTATCCCAAAAAGTCGAAAATAAAACAGTTGGCGAATTCAAACAACTAAGTTATAACGTCAACTTAATGACGACCAATTTAACCGACTCAGTGCGAAAAATTGCCTCAATCGCTCAAGCACTGGCCCATGCTTCGGAAGACCTCACCAAAGTTAGCCAACAGCTAAATAAAAATGCAGAACATACATCAGGACAAGCTAATTCTGCTTCAATTTCTGCTGATGAAGTTAACTTAAATGCCCAAGTTGTTGCGACTGGTGTAGAAGAAATGAGCGCCAGCATTAAGGAAATTTCTAAAAGTGCGACGGATGCAGCTATGGTAGCAACTAACGCCGTTAAAATGACGCAAAGCACCAACCAAACTATCGCCAAACTTGGCCAAAGTAGCATTGAAATTGGTAATGTCGTCAAAGTGATTACTTCGATTGCCCAACAAACCAACTTATTAGCTTTAAACGCTACTATTGAAGCGGCAAGAGCCGGAGAAGCGGGCAAAGGTTTCGCTGTCGTCGCTAATGAAGTCAAAGAATTAGCCAAACAAACTGCAAAAGCAACTGAAGATATCAGTCAAAAAATCGAAACTATTCAGAGCGATACCAAAAGTGCAGTCGCAGCGATCGCACAAATTACAGCGATTATTAACCAAATTAACGATTTCCAAAATACCATCGCCAGTGCCGTCGAACAACAAACTGCCACGACAAATGAAATTGCCAGGAACGTTGCTGGGGCTGCTAAGGGTACATCAGAAATTGCCAATAACATTAACAATGTTGCCGAAGCAGCTCAAAGTACCACAGATGTAGCTAGCCAAACTTTAAAATTTGCCGACCAACTCGCTCTGTTAGCAGCAGAATTGCAAACACTGGTCAGCCAATTTAAATATTAAACCAGTCATCATTAGTGGGTAATTCCCTCAATTAATTACCCACTAACGCGACTATTTACGCCTCGGCGATTGCCAATTACCCTTTCTTAACTAATAATGCCTAAAATTCGCCTCTTGATTGTTGATGATTCTGTTATGGTGCGTCGTCGGGTAAGTGAAGTTTTATCTAATGACCCGGCCTTAGAAGTCGCGGGAGTTGCTGCCAACGGTCAAATTGCTCTCGCGAAGATTGCCCAAGTAAAACCGGATTTGGTCATCCTGGATGTAGAAATGCCAGAAATGGATGGCCTGGAGACATTAGCAGCGATTCGCAAAACTTATCCTAACCTCCCGACGATTATGTTCAGTGCCTTTACGGAACGAGGCGCTACTGCAACACTGGAAGCACTTTCTTTAGGAGCTAAAGATTATGTAACCAAACCTTTTCAAATGGGCAGTATTGAGGCAGCTAATCAGCATCTGCGTCAGGAACTTATTCCCAAAATTAAAGTATTTTGTGGCGAATCGATCGAAACTACTACTTTGAATTCAGATCGGGATTTAAAAACGTCCTCAATCAACCAACAATTAACTTATCGAAAACGGGCAATCCGAAATCCCAAACCCATAGAGGCGATCGCGATCGGAGTATCAACTGGAGGCCCAAACGCTTTGGCTGCAATCTTACCCCAATTTAGAGCAGATTTTCCCGTCCCAATTTTGATCGTGCAGCATATACCGCCAATCTTTAGCCAACGCCTAGCCACACGGCTGAACGCTCGTTGCCAAATCCCGGTTATAGAAGGATTTGATGGCGCTTTCTTAGAGCCCGGTACGGCTTATATCGCTCCTGGCGATTTTCATATGAGTGTCTCGCGCCAAGACTCTATCGTTCAACTTCGCATCCACCAAAGCCCTCCAGAAAATTCTTGCCGTCCTGCGGTGGATGTACTGTTTCGATCGGTAGCCCAAACCTATGGTGCAGGAGCTCTTGCAGTTGTACTCACCGGCATGGGTAATGATGGTTTGCGAGGCTGCGAAGGCATCCGGTCAGCCGGAGGTCAAATCTTCGTGCAGGACAAAGCCAGCAGCGTCGTCTGGGGGATGCCCGGATTTGTGGCGAAAGCAGGTTTAGCAGATAAAATGCTGCCTCTAGACCAAATAGCAGGGGAAATTCTGCTGTCTGTCGCTAATTGCATACAGTAACTTTTTTATTATTGTTCGGAATTTTTCGCTCAAAATTACTCGGCTTTTTAAGGATTTTATCATGTGGACTAACCTACTCTTACAATTCACTATCCCAGCTTTTCAATCCAGTCATTTTAGTTTTGCCAGCGGCATATTTACCGCTTTATTAGCAGGTGCTGTTGTTCCTCTTTTGTTTAAGAGCGCCAAAAAACAAGAAAATATCCTACAGCAAATCGCTCTCATTTCCCAGGCGATCGAAGAGATTGCTAATGGCAACTTCAATACTCGCATCCCTCAATTACAGGGGAACGATTTCGTGCAAGATCTCGCTGAAAATATTAACCAAATGGCAGTTAAATTTGAAAAGCAAATTACTGATTTGAACAACCAAAAGGCTGCACAAAAACTCAAAGAATTAACAGTAGAACAAGCAAGATTGCTGCAAGAGATTGAAAACCGCCAACACGTTCTCGATGAAGCCGCGATTGTCAGCGAGGTAGACCGCAAAGGAAATATTACCTTTGTCAATGACAAATTTTGTGAAATTTCTGGCTATAGCCGCGAGGAATTAATCAGACACAATCACCGACTTGTCAATTCTGGTTATCACTCGGAAGAATTCTTTAAAAATTTTTGGGCTACCATTTCTAGTGGCCAAACCTGGAAAGGGGAAATCAAGAACAGACGCAAAGACGGCTCGTTTTATTGGGTCGATTCAACCATCGCACCAATTTTTGACGAAAAAGGTAAGATCGTTAAATACATTGGGATTCGCTTTGATATCACGCAACAAAAAGAAGCAACAGCACGATTAGAAAATCTTGCCAATGAACGAAAAAATGAAACAGATTGTTTAATGCAACAAGTGTTGGAACTATCACGAGAAATTAACGGAGCAGCGCAGGGAGATTTAACAGTTAAAGCACAAGTTGATAACGAAATTTTAGGAACAATAGCAGATTCTTTTAACTATCTGGTCGGTTCTTTACGTAAAGTTGCGATCGACATTCAAAATGCCACTTACCAAGTTAACCAAGCTACCAAAGTATCGGTAGGCGATACCACTGAACTAGCCCAACAAGCCCGCAGCCAAGCCTCACAAATTGAAGCAACTTTACGGCAGTTGGAACGAATGGTCGCCTCTATTAAAGAAGTCTCAGAAGCTGCTAAACGAGCCGAACAAGTCGCCCAACAAGCTGCTAAACGAGCCGAAACGGGTGGCAAAGCTGTAGACCTTACTGTCTCGGCAATCGATCGGCTTCGCGAAACAATAGCGGAAACATCGGAAATGATGAAGTGTTTGGGTGAAGGATCGAGACAAATTGGTAAAATTGTCACTTCTATCTCTGAGATTGCCTCTCAAACAAATCTACTCGCTCTTAATGCTACAATTGAAGCAGCACGAGCCGGAGAGCAAGGAAAAGGCTTTGCCGTAGTTGCTGAAGAAGTCCGTAAGTTAGCTAAACGTTCTGCTTCTGCTACTGAAGAAATTTACCAAATTGTCCGCACCATTCAGGATGCAATCAGTCGTGTAATGGGTGCGATGGAATCTGGTAATCAACAAGTAGTAGAAGGAACGCAAATTGCGGCGGCTGCTAAAACTAATTTAATTGCGATTATTGAAGTCAGTCGCGAAATTAACGGTTTGGTGCAAAACATCACCTCCGCCAGTAAAAAACAGACTTTCTCAGCAGAGGAAATTACCGCTACTGTAAAGCGAGTAAATGCTATTTCTACAACAACTGCCCAAAAATCAGAAGAGGTGACAACCTCTTTAGATGGATTAGCTGTTGTTGTCAATAAGCTCCAAAGTTCAGTCGCCAATTTCCGCTCTCAGTAATACTTTTGAGTAGAAAGTATATGCCTGGTTACTTCGGCAATATCTCGAAACAGTTGAAAGCTAAAAAATAATTAATGTAGATGTCTATAAACTTTTACGATTTCAGTTATCTTCGCGAATTAGTGCGTGGGTATTCCTCAGTTGTGATAAGCAGTGACAAGGCATACTTAGCTGACTTACGCTTAGCGCCTCTAGTTACTAAGATGAAGTTAAATTCCTTGGAAGAATTAATGAATAAATTACAATCTCAGCCATTTAATCATTTACATATCCAAGTAGTTGAAGCTATGCTTCTGACAGAAACTTCTTTTTTTCGAGATAGCTATCCATTTGATGCGATCGCCAAAACTATCTTACCCGAATTAATACGTAAAAAACAAACACAACAAACCCTCAATATTTGGTGTGCTGCGTGTTCCAGCGGTCAAGAGCCCTACAGTATCGCCATGTTATTATGCGAACAATTTCCCGAACTAGCAACTTGGAAAATTCGTTTACTTGCCACAGATTTATCTCATGAAATGATTGCCCGCGCCCGCGCTGCAAGCTATCACCAGATGGAAATTATGCGAGGGCTGCCCAAAACGCTCTTGATGAAATATTTCCAAAACTCTGGCAAGATATGGCAACTAAAAGATAACATTCGTGAAATGGTAGAATTTCGTCAAATGAATTTAGTTACCGATTCATTGGAAAAGACCATTTTTGACATTATCTTTTTACGTAACGTTCTCATCTATTTCGATTGGCAAACCAAAAAAGCCGTTTTGGAAAAAGTCCGAGAAGTTTTATCCCCCAACGGGTATTTATTCCTTGGTAGTGGAGAAACGCCTTTGAATATATATGAATATTTTCCCGCCGCTTCTGGAGCAATCTTAAATATCGATACTACAAAAATTAGGCCGGAAACTAATATTTTTAAGTCAAGCGATCCTCAGTTTGAGCATTTACAAATTGAAAAAGCAATCTGTTACAAACGGTACAGCAAATCATATTAAAATAAAATAAATACATAACTGCATCAACCACCAAGGTATCGCGGAAGTTATTAATTCCACCAAACCCTCAATCTAGTCCCTAGACCCTATAAAAGGTGCCGCCATGAAAAAGATATTAGTTATTGAAGATACTGCTGAAATCCGTGACAACGTTCAAGAGTTTCTGGAAGCTAAAGATTTCCAGGTAATGGTAGCTAAAAATGGGCGAATTGGTTTAGAACTGGCTCGCCAAAATAAATTCGACCTGGTTCTTTGCGACATCATGATGCCAGAAATGGATGGTTATGGTGTAATTGCACAGTTACGTCAAGACCCCGCCACCGCCGATCTTCCCTTCATATTTCTAACGGCTAAGTGCGATCGAGTAGACTTGCGCTTAGGGATGAACTTAGGTGCTGATGACTATATTACTAAGCCGTTTACTCCCTACGAATTGCTGGAAGCGATTACCGCTAGATTAAATCGAGTCGCTCAACAAAATGAAAAACTTAAATCTGTTGTGGAGCGAGTAGAACATTTAGAACACTACGATGCTTTAACTAATTTGCCGAATCCATCAGCTTTAGAGGGAGATGAGGGTTATTTGAATCAAGCAACTGCCAAAACTAACAGAAACAAGCGCTTGATTCCTTTCCTGCTGCTAGGTTTAGACAGATTTACCAGAATTAACGATACTCTCGGTTATTCCAATGGTAATTTAATTTTACAACAACTGGCACAACGGTTGATTTTGTTTGGCAAAAGAATTGAAGGAGCGGGTATAGTTAGAGTGACTGGCGATGAGTTTGCTATTGTTTTGCCACCGGTTGCTGACCAAGATTCAGGCGTGGGTGTAGCGCAAGATATTCTCAAAATTATTGCCCAACCTTTTGACATCGATAATAAATCTATTCTGCTTACAGCTAGTATCGGTATTTCCTTTTATCCATCTGCTCCGACGCTAGAAGAATTGCAAAAACAAGCCAGTATAGCCATGAATTCTGCGAAGCGGGAAGGAGGTAATCGCTGTGCGGTTTATAGCCGACCAATTTTCGGACATGAATTCTCCAGAGATTTGCAACTAGGGGCTGATTTTCATTCAGCTTGGGAACAAAAGGAACTTCAGGTTTTCTATCAACCCAGAGTAGACCTTCGTAGTAAAAAAATTGTTGCTTTAGGCGCGGTGTTGTACTGGAAACATCCTGTTCGAGGCTTAATTTCGCTAGAAAAAACTGCTGCGGTTGCGGAAGAAACTGGATTGGCATCAATCGTTAATGAATGGGTGTTGCGTACTGCTTGTCAACAGGCAAAACTTTGGCGGCATTCTCGCGTATCATCGGCAAGGGTAGCGGTGACACTTTCCGAACAGTTGTTTGCAGACAATAATATAGAATTAATTATTGTTCGATCCTGTCAAGATGCGGGAATTGAACCTCGTTATTTAGAGGTGGAGATACCAGCCGATACGATTGCCAATACTCCTAATATTAACGCCACTGCACTAAAACTAATGACATGGCGTAAGCTGGGCATTCAAACTACGATAAGTAATTTTGGCCTCAAACATACTTCTCTGGATTATCTAGATAAATTACGACTAAATAACTTGAAGATAGAAGCAAATTTGGCTTTTGCCAATTTACAAAGTGTTCCCATTCTAAATGCGATCGTTCAAATGGGACATCGCCTCAAACTTAGGGTAGTAGCCGATGGAGTCCAAACAGACGCCGAAGCAGCGATTTTGAGAAAACAAAAATGTGACGAAATTCAACAAAAAGAGGCATTTCCAGCCCACAAGATTGAAAGGGGTTAGGGGTTAGGGGTTAGGGGTTAGGGGTTAGGGATTAGGGGTTAGGGGCAGAATTAATTTTTTTCCCTTTCCCGTTTCCCCGTTTCCTGTTTCCCTTAGCTCCGACGCCCCGATCCCTATTCCCTATTTCCGGACGCCCGACGCCGAATTGATAATTTTCGTAACTTCCCACCGCATCGGCTAAAAGTTTCCTTAAGATCTTACACCTATAAGGCTCTCCCGTTAGAAAATCTAGTCTATCTAGAGTTAACAGCTTTCCAAGTTAGCTTTAAAGAGGCAGGATTTTATTTTTGTGAGTCTTGCTATACAAGCAATTCAGCTGTTGTACTGCAAAAGTCAGCTTCGATGAAGGCGATATTTTTCAGCTTGTGTCGGAGCTAGTAGCTGATTATACATTTGTCACTTTATATGCCATCAAGAATGAATAGCACTGGACTGCCATCAAAACAGGGTTTGTACGATCCACAGTTCGAGCGCGATGCTTGCGGTGTTGGATTTATTGTTCACATGAAGGGGAACAAGTCGCACGAGATTGTGGAGCAAGGGCTGACGATCCTCTTGAATTTAGACCACCGGGGTGCGTGCGGTTGCGAGGCGAACACGGGTGATGGTGCGGGTATTCTTATGCAGGTGCCGCACAAGTTCCTCAAGAAGGTTGCTGCGGCGGAGGGGATCGCATTGCCAGAGCCGGGTCAGTATGGAGTTGGCACGATCTACTCTTCCCCCGATCCCGCGACGCGCCAGAAAAGTCGGGAGATTTTTGCACAGATTGCTATTGAGGAAGGTCAGCGGGTGATTGGCTGGCGTAATGTACCGACGGATAATTCGTCGTTGGGGAATACGGCAAAATCGAGCGAGCCGTTTGTGGAGCAGGTTTTCGTGCAGCGATCGCCGGATATAGTGGATGATGATGTGTTTGAGCGGAAGCTGTATGTAATTCGCAAACGCGCTCATAATGCGATCCGGAAGCCGCCGATCGATCCGTTCTGGTATCCGTGCAGCCTTTCCTGTCGGACGCTTGTTTACAAGGGGATGTTGATGCCGGTGCAGGTGGGGCAGTATTATCCGGACTTGCACGATCCGGATATGGAGAGTGCTTTGGCGCTGGTGCATTCGCGTTTCAGTACGAATACTTTTCCGAGTTGGGAGAGGGCGCACCCCTATCGCTACATTGCTCACAATGGGGAAATCAATACGCTGCGGGGTAATATTAACTGGATGCACGCGCGGCAGTCGCTGTTCGAGTCGGAGTTGTTCGGGGAGGATATCAAGAAGATTCAGCCGGTGATTAATATTGAGGGGAGCGATTCGCTGATTTTCGATAATGCGTTGGAGTTGCTGGTGCTGGCGGGTCGATCGCTTCCTCATGCGATGATGATGATGATCCCGGAACCGTGGACGGCGCACGAGTCGATGAGCGATGAGAAGAAGGCGTTTTACGAGTATCATTCGTGTTTGATGGAACCGTGGGATGGTCCGGCGTCGATTGCTTTTACGGATGGGAAGATGATGGGGGCGACGCTCGATCGCAATGGTTTGCGTCCTTCCCGGTATTATGTGACGAAGGACGATTTGGTAATCATGGCTTCCGAGGCGGGGGTGTTACCGATCGAACCGGAACGGGTGGCTTTGAAGGGTCGCTTGCAACCTGGGCGGATGTTCTTGGTGGATATGGAGGAGGGGCGGATTATTGCGGATGAGGAGATTAAGAGCAAAATCGCTACGGAACATCCTTACCGCGAGTGGATCGAGAAGCATATGGTCGAACTCACCAAGCTGAAAGATGCGCCTGGGGACGCAGAGACATTGCATACCGCGTCTCTACAGGATGCCCCCAATTTAACTCAGCGTCAGATTGCTTTCGGTTATACGTTTGAGGAGTTGCGTTTGTTGCTGACGCCGATGGCAAGTGCTGGGGTGGAGGCTGTGGGGTCGATGGGTGCGGATACGCCGTTGGCGGTGCTGTCCGATCGTCCGAAGTTGCTTTACGATTATTTCCAGCAGTTGTTCGCGCAGGTGACGAATCCGCCGATCGATTCGATTCGGGAAGAGATTGTGACTTCGGCAGAAACGACGATCGGTAGCGAGCGGAATTTGCTCAAACCGGAACCGGAAAGTTGTCATTTAATTGAGTTGAAGACGCCGATTTTGACGAATGAAGAGTTGCGTCAACTCAAATATATAAGTGAGGGGGGTTTCCAATCGATCGTACTGCCAATTGTCTTCAACCCGCAGGAGGGTGTGAAGGGTTTGGAAACGGCGATGGTAGAGATTTGTGAAAAGGCGGATGAGGCGATCTCCAATGGTGTGAATATTATCATTTTGAGCGATCGGGGTGTGGATAAGGATAATGCGCCCATACCCGCATTGCTAGCTGTTTCCGGTTTGCATCACCATTTGATTCGGTCGGGGACGCGGACTCGTGTGGCGATTGTGTTGGAGTCGGGAGAACCACGGGAGGTACATCATTACGCGACGCTGATTGGCTATGGCTGCGGTGCGATTAACCCGTATCTGGCGTTTGAGACTACGCTTGAGATGATCGAGTCGGGAATGCTGGTGAATGTTGATTATAAAACTGCTTGCAAGAACTACATTAAGGCGGCGACGAAGGGTGTGGTAAAAGTTGCTTCCAAGATTGGTATTTCGACAATTCAAAGTTATCGGGGGGCGCAGATTTTTGAAGCGATCGGACTGAATAAGTCGGTTGTGGATAAATATTTTACTTGGACGGCTTCGCGGATTGAAGGTGCGGATTTGGAGGCGATCGCAACTGAGGCGATTTTGCGTCACAGTCATGCTTTCCCGGATCGTCCGACGAACGGACATACGCTGGATGTGGGTGGGGAGTACCAGTGGCGCAAGGATGGGGAAGCGCATTTGTTCAGTCCGGAAACTATCCACACTTTGCAAAAGGCGGTACGGACGGGCAGTTACGATATTTACAAGCAATACGCAAATCTGGTGAACGAGCAGGGTAAGAAACATTTTACTTTGCGGGGTTTGTTGGAGTTCAAGATCCGGGAGTCAGTCCCGATCGAGGAAGTGGAATCGGTGGAGTCGATCGTCAAACGCTTCAAGACGGGGGCGATGAGTTACGGTTCGATCTCGAAGGAGGCGCACGAAACGTTGGCGATCGCGATGAATCGTCTTGGTGGCAAATCGAACACGGGTGAAGGTGGGGAGGACCCGGAACGCTACACTTGGACGAACGAACTGGGGGACTCGAAGAATAGTGCGATTAAGCAGGTGGCTTCGGGTCGTTTTGGAGTTACCAGCTTGTATCTCTCCCAGGCGAAGGAGTTGCAAATCAAGATGGCGCAGGGGGCGAAGCCTGGTGAAGGCGGACAGCTACCGGGTGGGAAGGTGTATCCTTGGATTGCGAAGGTGCGCCACTCGACGCCGGGGGTGGGTTTGATTTCGCCGCCGCCGCACCATGATATTTATTCGATCGAAGATTTGGCGGAGTTGATCCACGATTTGAAGAATGCGAATCGGTCTGCGCGGATCAGTGTGAAGCTGGTATCGGAAGTGGGAGTGGGTACGATCGCCGCTGGTGTTGCGAAGGCGCACGCGGATGTGGTATTGATTTCCGGTTACGATGGCGGTACTGGTGCTTCGCCGCAGACTTCGATCAAGCACGCGGGATTACCGTGGGAGTTAGGATTGGCGGAGACGCACCAAACGCTGGTATTGAACAATTTGCGATCGCGGATTGTGGTGGAAACGGACGGTCAGATGAAGACGGGTCGCGATGTGGTGATGGCGGCGCTGTTGGGTGCGGAGGAGTTCGGTTTTTCGACTGCGCCTTTAGTGACGCTGGGCTGCATTATGATGCGGGTGTGTCATCTGAATACTTGTCCGGCGGGGATTGCGACGCAAAATCCGCAATTGCGCCAGAGTTTTGTGGGCGAACCGGAACATACGGTTAATTTTATGCGGTTTGTGGCGCAGGAAGTGCGGGAAATCATGGCGCAACTCGGTTTCCGCACGTTTGACGAGATGGTGGGACGGACGGATATACTGGAGCCGAAGCGGGCTCTAGCGCATTGGAAGGCGAAGAATATCGACCTTTCTAAGATTCTGTACCAGCCGGAAGTGGGGCCAGAGGTGGGTCGCCGAAGCCAGATGTTGCAGGATCATGGCTTGGAGAAGTCGCTGGATATGACGGTGTTGCTGGATCTTTGCAAAGGTGCGATCGAAAATGGGGAAAAGGTAAAAGCGACTCTACCCATTAAAAATGTCAACCGCGTTGTCGGGACAATTCTGGGTAACGAAATCACCAAACGCCACTGGTATGGTTTGCCGGAAGATACGGTACACTTGCATTTCCAAGGTAGTGCGGGTCAAAGTTTTGGCGCGTTTGTCCCGAAGGGGGTGACGCTGGAACTGGAGGGCGATGCGAACGACTATGTGGGTAAGGGGTTGAGTGGCGGTAAGATTATCGTTTATCCGCCAGCGGTTTCCACTTTTGTCGCGGAGGAAAATATCATCATTGGCAATGTGGCGCTGTACGGTGCGACGGCGGGGGAAGTGTACATTCGCGGTATTGCGGGGGAACGTTTCGCTGTCCGTAACTCTGGGGTGAACGCGGTGGTGGAAGCGGTGGGAGACCACGGCTGCGAGTACATGACTGGCGGTAAGGTGGTGGTACTTGGGCCCACCGGACGCAATTTCGCAGCGGGGATGAGTGGCGGGATTGCCTACATTCTGGATGAAATGGGGGATTTCTCTATCCGTTGCAATCAACAGATGGTGAATCTGGAGAAATTGGAAGATGCAGAGGAAATCGATACCGTTTATCAACTCATTGCCAAACACGCGGAGTACACCAAGAGTCAGAAGGCGCTGAAAGTGCTGGGTAACTGGACGGAGATGGTGCCGAAATTCGTGAAAGTAATTCCCAAGGATTACAAACGGGTGTTGCAAGCGCTCAAACAGGCGGAAGCATCTGGCTTAAGCGGCGATGAAGCACTGGCGGCGGCATTCGAGCAAAATGCTCGCGATGTCGCCCGCATCGGTGGCGGTTGATCTGATTCTTAAAGTCGGGAAATTTCAAATTTTAGATTTCAGATGTAAAATTTAATAAATCTGAAATCTAAAATTTGAAATTTAAAATTATTTAGAGAGGAGAATAATGGCAACTGTTAAATTGAGCGTTACATTTGAATCATTGATTGAAGCAATTACATGTTTGGATTTGGAAAAAAAACATCAGCTTTTGGAAATTTTAGAGGATTTGGTGTTTGAAGCGGAAGAAGAATCGAGCGAGCGAGATCCAAAAGTTATTGCAGAGATTGAAGCAGCTAGAAAAGCATATAAGATGGGGGACTATCAAACTATTCAGGAATATATTGCTGTTCAGTCCGCGAAAAATCAATGAGCTATACTGTTCTCATCCCCAAACCTGTTCAAAAGCAACTGGATGATTTACCAGAGGATGTGCGTAGTCGAATAGCAGAGAAAATACTCTCACTTGCGGAAGAACCGCGTCCCGTCGGAATTAAAAAGCTGAAAGGGTTGGAAAACGAATACCGAGTACGAGTTGGTGAATACCGAATCCGTTATGAAATCGATGACGAAACATCAACTGTGGTAATCCTCCACTGCAAGCATCGCAGGGACATTTATCGGAAATAATTAGCAAATGATTGAAGTTAATTTGAAAGAAGCAGAAAGTCGGCTGGCAGAACTCATTGAAGAAGCCGCCGAAGGGGAAGATGTTATAATTACGCGCAGTGATGGAATTTCGTTTAAAATTGTAGTCCTTCCGCAGGAAAAACCGCGACCTAAGTTTGGGAGTGCAAAAGGCTTAGTAGAAATGTCAGATGATTTTGACGAACCATTGGAAGATTTTGAGGCATTATCAAACAGCGATAATTGATTATGAACGAAGGGTTTTGGAACGAAATAAAATCTAAGTATCAACTTGGTAAATTAATATACGGTAAAGTAGAAGTTCATAAACCTTTTGGAGTGTTTCTCGATCTTGGGGAACCAAAAGTAAAGGGAATTATTCAAATAACTGACTTTGTGGATACAGGAGCGATGACCCCAGAAATGTATCCCGAAATAGGGTCATTTGTTGGTGCTGTTGTCGTAGGATATACAGAAGACAATCGCAACCAAATTTGGTTAAGTGTTAAGCCTAGTGTACTACAAAAGTCACTTGTCAAGTAAAAGCTTACTGTTGTGAATCAACTCTAAGAAATGTTTTCTCTATCAAACTCTTTTGAGACGAAAGCCGCTGTGACCGAATTATTGCTCGTACTGGACAAAAATAATGCTTTTTTTATGAGATATTTTAAAATATCTATGTCAAGAAAAGGCAACAATACAGCCGAGATCGCCCTTCGTCAGCGATCTCCTTCGCGCCCTGAAAATAATGGTTGTTAAAACTTAATGTAATTCCAATCGGGAAAATAACAAGAAGCGGTAAAATAACAGACTCTGGATGAGGTTGAGGGGATAGGGGAAGTCAAAATTCAAAATTCAAAATTCCTCATCCCCTAGCCCCTAGCCCCTATCCCCTATCCCCTATCTCCTCAGACACGACTATGGGAAAACCAACAGGATTTATCGAATTTCTGCGCGAATTGCCCTCGGAACTCGCCCCGCTCGATCGCATCCGCAACTGGGATGAATTCCACCTGCATATGCCGGATGACAAGCTTCGCACCCAGGCGGCGCGGTGTATGGATTGCGGTACGCCGTTTTGTCATACGGGAACGCTCATCAGCGGTATGGCTAGCGGCTGTCCGGTGAATAACTTGATCCCGGAATGGAACGACCTCGTGTATCGGGGACTGTGGCGGGAAGCACTCGATCGCTTGCACAAAACTAACAACTTCCCCGAATTCACTGGGCGCGTGTGTCCCGCACCCTGCGAAGGTTCCTGCGTGCTGGGTATCCACAATCCGCCAGTCACAATTAAAAATATTGAATGTTCGATTATCGATAAAGGTTGGGAGGAAGGCTGGATAACGCCGGAAGCGCCCACCAAGCGCACTGGGAAAAGAGTTGCTGTCATTGGCTCTGGCCCAGCCGGACTTGCCGCCGCTGCCCAACTCAATAAAGCGGGTCACTGGGTAACCGTATTTGAACGAGCCGATCGTCCGGGTGGATTGCTCATGTATGGCATCCCTAACATGAAACTGGACAAAGAGCAAGTCGTCCTGCGCCGCCTCAAAGTGCTGGAAGAAGAAGGTGTGAAATTCATCTGCAACACCGAAGTTGGCAAAGACTTTCCCGCCGAAAATCTCCTCAAAGAATTCGATGCCGTCCTACTCTGCACAGGTGCGACCAAGCCTCGCGATTTGCCGATCGAAGGACGCCAGTTAAAGGGCATTTACTTTGCAATGGATTTCCTCACTGCCAATACGAAGGCGATTCTGGATAAAAAACCGGGAGACGACTTTATCTCTGCTGAAGGTAAAGATGTGGTAATTATCGGTGGTGGCGATACTGGTACTGACTGCGTAGGCACTTCAATTCGTCACGGTTGCAATAGCCTGGTACAAGTAGAAATTCTACCTCAGCCGCCGCAAGAACGCGCTGCCAATAACCCCTGGCCGGAGTGGCCGAAAGTTTACAAAATGGACTACGGTCAGGAGGAAGCGGCTGCTAAGTTTGGCGGCGACCCTCGCGTCTATCTCACCACAGCCACCAAGTTCGAGGGTGATGAAAACGGTCACGTCAAAGCCATCCACACCGTACAAGTGGAGTGGGAGAAAAACGAGAAAGGTCAATTTATTCCCAAACACATCCCCGGTACGGAAAAAGTCATTCCTACCCAACTCGTCTTACTGGCAATGGGTTTCCTTGGCCCAGAACAACCTTTGCTGGACGCCTTGGGACTCGATCGCGATGCCCGCAGCAACGTCAAAGCAGATTACGGCAAATATGCTACCAGCATCCCTGGAGTCTTCGCTGCCGGTGACTGCCGTCGCGGTCAAAGCCTGATCGTCTGGGCTATCAATGAAGGTCGCGGTGCCGCCCGCGAGTGCGATTTGTACCTGATGGGCAGCTCCGATTTGCCTTAAATAAAAAGATCCCCGACTTCTTCAAGAAGTCGGGGATCTCAGAAAGCTTTCTCCAAACGAAAACTGTTGTAAATATTGCCGCCCCCAATTGCCCAAATTGATGATTTTCGCGAAAATCGTTAGCTCCCTAACTTAGTAGCTATTTTCAACAGAAACCCCATCATTCTTAG
The DNA here is from genome assembly GCF_041929145.1 of Aerosakkonema sp. BLCC-F183. NCBI lineage: Bacteria > Bacillati > Cyanobacteriota > Cyanophyceae > Aerosakkonematales > Aerosakkonemataceae > Aerosakkonema > Aerosakkonema sp. BLCC-F183. The sequence goes on from NZ_JBHFNU010000025.1 coordinate 52,415, forward strand.
GTTCTGAGAAACTTTGATTGAGAGAAGCATCGCGGATAGCTTGCCAGAGAGAAAGGAGTTCCCCACCGCTTAGATTACTGGTTTTGTAGCGCTCAACAGCACGATCCAATTCTTGCAGAGTTCTGATGCTAGGAACAATATAGTTAACTTGTGGCATAGAGCAACCTCTACTGATATGACCGATCGAATAGTCAGTCTAAAGTAATTATATTGTAATCAGATTCAGCAGAAACAGATGAGATAACTTTTACTGGATTTTTTACTATTCGTAGAGCAAAGAGAAAAATGAGAAAAATGTGAACAGTGAAAAGCTTATACAGTAAGGATTTTCACCGTTTACTCCTCTTTTGCCCAGTGATAGAGTGAGTATCCAATCTTTAACAAAATTTATAACAAGTATTAGTAATCACTTCCGTAAGTCTTAATGCTTATCCTTGCGTAGTAGAACTATTTATCCAGACTTAGCAGCGACTTTGAGTCAAATTTAGGTCACTCAATAGAGGCTCTGAATATTTAAATATTTTCTGTATATTAAATTATGGTTCGCTTTGTAAGCTTTTTATTGTGATTTATTAAGTAATGCTTCAAAGGCAGATTTGACAAATTAAACCACCAAACCATCTTTGACATGAATCGTGCGGTGAGTTTGGGCAGCAATGTCAGGTTCGTGGGTAACGATAACTATTGTGATGCCCTGATTGTTCAAATCAGTCAGTAACTCCATTACTTCGTAGGAAGTTTGAGTATCCAAAGCACCAGTGGGTTCGTCTGCTAGAACAAGGGCAGGACGGTTGACAAGAGCGCGGGCGATCGCTACTCTTTGTTGTTGTCCCCCAGATAGCTGACTGGGACGGTTGAAAAACCTCTGGGCTAAACCAACTCGACTCAGCGCTTCCTCTGCACGCCGACGGCGTTGAAATTTGGAAATGCCTGCATAAATCATCGGCAACATCACATTTTCTAAAGCTGTGGCGCGGGGGAGGAGGTTAAACTGCTGAAACACAAAACCAATCCGCTGATTGCGTATATAAGCCAACTCATCATTATTGAGCGTTGTCAGATTTCTGCCTTCTAGAAAATAATATCCATCAGTAGGACGATCGAGGCACCCTAAAATATTCATCAAAGTAGACTTCCCAGAACCTGACGCACCCATAATAGCGACATATTCGCCTTCTTCAATAGCGAGTTCTATTCCTTTGAGAATAGGTACTTCGACTTCTCCTAAATGGTACGTTTTTCTGATACCTTCCATCCAAATCATCGTTGCCATATTTTTTAGGGGCTAGGGAATAGAGACTAGGGCGTCGGGAAGATTAAATAGAGTGCGTGACTAGCGCAAAAATTAACGATTATTGCCAAAATTATGCGTTATATCGTGTCCGGTTGCATCGATAGCGTAAGGCTGATACGAAAGATTATCTGTGGGAATTAGGAATTAAATTTTTACCGCAGATGTAGGCAGATTAACGCAGATTAACGCAGATAAGAAATCAGATAATAACGCATTTTTATGCAACCGATGCTACCGGACATGATATTATGGCACACCTACGGACTCAAAACTAATAACTAGCAACTTGAGTTAGCACAAAGTAGAGAATCTCTGTACCATTAACGCAAACAGACCGATCGAACTTCATACCGATATTCTGTAAGACTTTAACGGATGCTAAGTTTGGTTTATCCACGCTAGCAATAACGCGCTGAAAACCAAGGTTTGCGAACGCATACTTGCTTGCTGCAAGCGCTACTTCTGTTCCCAACCCCTGACAGCAATAGTTCGATTTTATACCATACAAAAGTTCTGGTTCTGACGATTCATCCGGGAAGCGATAACCGCAAAATCCAATAAAATTATCGCTTTGTTTGGCAAAAACTAACCACAGACCGAAGTTATATTTGGCAAAAGATTCTCGGCTCTTGATAATTTCGCTTTCTGTCCAATCTCGCGAGACGATGCGATCGTCAAACAGGTATCTCCGGATATGTCGATCGATCCACAAATTATGCAATCTTTCCCGATCTGTTAGCTCAACAGGTCGCAAGGTCAGGCGCGTTGTTTCAATGTGTGGGTTTGGCATAGTTCGTATCTTTTGTTTTAATCGCTTCTCAGTGCCGCAATTGGATCGAGCCTTGCCGCATTTCGAGCTGGAATAACACCAGCTATCAGTCCTACCGTAATAGCGAGAACGAGTCCGGCGACAGCTGACCAAACAGAAAGCACAAAGGGAAATTTAAATACATTAGAGATTGCAAAAGTAAGACTAATGCCGATAATAATACCCAAAGCTCCTCCCGCCAGAGAAACCAGTACCGCCTCAGCCAAAAATTGACTCAAAATAGCCCTGTTAGTAGCTCCCACAGCTTTGCGAATCCCAATTTCGCGAGTGCGTTCGACCACAGAAACTAACATAATATTGGCAATTCCAATCCCGCCGACGATCAAAGAAATACCTGCGATCGCACCGATCAAAACAGTGAATAATCCCACCACGCTGCTAAAAGCATTGATAATATCTATCTGATTGCTGATGCGAAAATCATCCGGTTCTGGCGGATAGATATTGTGACGAATTCTTAACAGATTGGTAACTTGAAACTGGGCAGCTTCCAGATCGATTTGATCTTTTGCTTTCAGCCACAACCCGTTAATAGCAGTGCCATTAATAGCATTGTTGCCCACAATTCGACGGGACATATTAGTGAGGGGAATATAAACTCGATCGTCCTGATCTTGTCCGCCAACCGAGCCTTTCGACTCCATCACCCCAATCACAGTGTAGCGTCCGCTCTGAACTCGCACCGTGGAACCGACGGCAGGTTGTCCACTGGGAAACAAATCGTTCCGCACCTTGCTACCTAACACCACAACAGGTTCTGCTTTGTCAAGGTCGTCTTGAGTGAAAAATTGTCCTTCCTGGGGATGGATTTCTTTGACATCCGGATAGCTCAAATCAACTCCCAGAATGAAAGTGGAAACGTTGCGATCGCCATACACTACCTGTCCCGATCGCTGCAAGTAAGCAGTTACACCAGTAGCTGCCGGTACTTGTTTGGCGATCGCTTGGGCATCTTCCCAAGTTAGCGTTCCTGCCGAACCCGCACCCTGACTGATCCCCCCATACCGCGCAGCTCCCGCCAGCACCAGCATCACATTCGTTCCCAAAGCTTGGATCTGTTGCTCCGTCGCCTTCTGCACACCCTGTCCGACCGATGTCACCATGATGACCGAGGCAATACCGATAATTACACCCAGCATTGTCAAACTTGTCCGAAGGCGATTGCTCCACAACGCCTCCACCGCCATTGTCAGCACCTCAAACAGAGAAATCTCGGTCGGATGAATTCGACCCAAATTTCCAGCTTTCCTCTCAAATTGCTGCCTTCTACCCTCTGTCTTCATTTCAAAATCCCCCCCGACTTCCTCTACCTCCTCTGCCTGCTCCACCTCCTCCAGGTGGCCCCATTCCCGGAATTAAAGAAGGTGTCCTAGTTTGGGGTCTTCCTTGGGGAAAGCTAATTAAAACTTGTTCTCCTTCTTCCAGTCCAGACACAACCACCGTCTTATTCTCGACTGTTTGCCCAGTTGTAATCGGCTTAAATTGCGGTCTGCCTCTTTCCTGGTTTAACACATACACACCAGTTCCTTGCTCTTGGCGCACAATTGCTACAGTAGGAACCACTAAGGCGTTGTTTAACGTGCCAACCTCAAACACCACGTTGGTGTTCATCCCCGCACGCAGCAAGTTTTCCGGGTCGTCGATCGAGGTTTTCACCTCAAAGTTGGTCACGTTTTGCTCGACAGTGGACTGGGTGGCAACTTGGGTAACTTTGCCCTTAAACGTCTTACCTGGATAGGCATCAATCTCAATTGTGACGTTTTGTCCGACTTTAATTTGCGGGATACTGGTTTCTGCAACCTTAGCAACGATTTGATTTTGAGATGCTAGCGCCAAGATAGATGATGAGGTAGCTGAAGAAACCGAACTGCTGGAAGTAGTTGGAGTGACGAACGAACCGGGATCGGCAAATTTGCGAGTGACAATGCCGCTGAAGGGAGCGCGAATCACGGTATCGCTAAGCTGTGCCTGAATGGTCTGCATCGCACCTTCAGCGCTCATCACTTGGGCGCGTGCTTGCGTAATTTCTTCCTTCCTAGCACCAGCACGTTGCAGGTTGAGGGCTTCCTGTGCTTGTTTAACTTGGGCGCGTGCTTGCGTAATTTCTTCGGTACGAGTGCCCGATTTTACTAAATCTAGTGCTTCTTGCGCTTGTTTGACTTGGGCGCGTGCTTGGGCAATTTCTTCCGGACGAGTGCCCGCTCGCACTAAGTCTAGAGCTTCTTGCGCTTGTTTGACTTGAGCGCGTGCTTCGGCAATCTCTTCCGGACGACTGCCCGCTCGCGCTAGATTAACTGCTTCCTGTGCTTGTTTGACTTGGGCGCGTGCCTGGGCAATCTCTTCCGGACGTGTACCCGATTTTACCAGATTAAGTGATTCCTGTGCTTGTTTAACTTGGGCTTTGGCGGTGTCATAGGAAGTACGGGAACTTTCCACCTCACGTAGAGCGATCGCACCCGCTGTATATAATTGTTTATTTTGATTAAAAGTAAGTTCTGCCTGTCGTAAGTTGGCTTGCGCCGATGTTAGTTGCGCTTCTGCTTGCGCGATTTCTTGAGGACGATTCCCTGCCAAAAGCCGATCGAGATTTGCTTGCGCCGATGTTAGTTGCGCTTTAGCTTGAGTGAGTTGCCCTTGCAGGTTGGAATCATCCATATATGCTAAGATTTGTCCTGCCTCCACGCGATCGCCTTCCTTCACCAGCAACTGCTTCAACACGCCAGAATTCTTGGGACTCATATTCACTGCTCGTTCTGGTTGCACAGTTCCATTAGCGGAGATCGAAATCGGTAAATTGACTCGTTCCACAGAAACCGTCTGCATCCGACGTCTCGCTTCTTGGCGCGGTGCATTTGTCAGTTGAACGTAAACGAAGTATCCTCCACCTGCCAATGCCCCAAGAACGATTAATCCAACGAGCCATTTAGCGATCGAACTCTTTTTAACAGGGCCTTGCGGAGAAGGCTTTAAAGTAACCTCTGGCGGTGAATCGAGTTTCATCCTCTCTTCCGTTATCCAATTGCTATGGATGGTTTCTCTAGGATATCGATTTGGATTTGCCTCTGTTTTCCCAACACCCTCAGATTAAAAAGAATAGTAGATTGGGTTCGAGTAATAAATCTTTGTTCATCTGTGTTTATCTTTCTTCATCTGTGGTTAAATTTTAACCAACTCAACCCAACCTACTTTAATTTGAGCGATCCGAAAAGTATCTTAGAGGAGATTTAGCCCTAGATGAACACAGATGAACACAGATGTGGATTTTTCGGATAAGCTCTTAGCGTCACTAGGACTGAGGTTGTTGACGGCGTTGAGGTCTTTGCTGACGCATTTGTTCGAGCTGTTGCCGCTGTTCGGGGGTCAAAACAGCTTCCATTCTTTTCTTGGCGTCCTCCCGAATAGTTCTCATTCTCGTTTTTTGATCTTCAGTTAAATTTATATTGGGACGCTGACGTTGTTCTCTGGCTGCACGCATTTGTTCTCTTTGTTCCGATGTGAGGATGGCATCCATCTGCTGGCGAGTAGACTCATGAATTTGCCGAATTTGCTCTTTTTGAGCATCAGTGAGTCCGGAGATAGCTGCAAAACCTCGGCCTCCTCTTCCTCCCCTCCAACCTTCTGGCTTAGCATTGGGTTGGGATGAATCTTGTGCTACCAGGTCGGACTGATTGGCTGCTACTTTGTTGGGAGCCATAAAACCGGAAGCCCCCATTAAAAGTGTAACCGCAGATAAAACTAACAGTCCTCGATTAATCCGCATGAAGATCTCCTTGTCTTGAGAATGGGTAGATGTCTATGTTTTTCATTTAAATCTGCCAAAATGACAACAAACTGATTTTCTGGATTACAGTTTTGTAATTTTTCTAGGTAGAGATCGGAAGTACAATAAAGGTTTATGCACGTCCTGTTCGTTGAAGATGAGGTAAAAATAGCTAACTTTGTCCGCACAGGTTTGAAAGAGCAGGGTTTCGTGGTTGATTACTGCGATAACGGCAACGAAGGCTATGTTCGCGCTACGGAAAATCAATACGATGCGATCGTGCTTGATATCATGGTGCCTGGGAAGGATGGACTGACTATCCTCAAAAGTCTGCGTTTGGCAGGTAACAACGTCCCAGTAATTTTGCTCACCGCTCGCAACGAACTGGACGATCGAATTGCAGGTCTCAATCTCGGTGCGGATGACTATTTAGCGAAACCGTTTTTTGTGGAGGAATTGGTTGCTCGCATTCATGCAGTGGTGCGTCGAACTTCTGGCGATCGGCAAAATTTGCTTTGTGTTGGGCCAATTAAACTCGATCGCATCACACGGGAAGTCACCTGCAACGATATTACCGTAGAATTAACCACTCGCGAGTTTAACCTGCTGGAATACCTCATGCGCTCTCCCGGACGAGTTTTTACTCGCACGCAAATCTTGGAACACGTTTGGGGGTACGATTTCAATCCCAATACTAATGTGGTTGATGTCTGCATTCAACGAATTCGCAAAAAGATAGACCCCGTTGAAGGATCGAGTTGGATCGAAAGCGTGCGGGGAGTTGGATATCGTTTTCGCAAATTAGATTCTTGATTGTGGGACTCCGTTCTTTTCGGCTCCGAATCGCCTTACTATCGGCTACCCTAGCTGGTAGCACCCTCGTGGGATTTGCAGGAACTTCCTGGTGGTTAATTTACGATGCCAAGGTCAGTCGCCTGGACGCGGAACTGGAAACCCAACTGTTGATGGCTGCACGTCCGCGAGTGCAAACTAATTGGCAAGCTTACGAAACCTCTTTACATTTTGCGTTTGGCAGCAACTCGCAAACGCCCATTGCGATAAAAGCTGAAGATAATAAAGGAGAACTGCTGTATCAGTCAAGTGAGTGGTCTGCGGATCTCAATCTGAAATCCTTGTTGCCATTCCGTCCCTACCAGCTACTTCCACCTGTTCCGACGTTCAATAAAAAAAGCCCCACATCTCGTCGCATTCAACCGCCGAAGTTATCCCAATTCACAACTCAGCACACAAAAAACGGTATTTGGCGTGTAGGTGCGATCGCTTTCCCCCGTCACAGAGTTGCGATCGCTGTTAGTTTAAATGGTATCGATCGAGAAATGGCGACGATCCGCAATGTCTTCTTGATTTCGATACCTATCTTACTGCTCCTGGTTCTTGGTGGTGCGTGGGGTCTGTCTGGCAGTACCTTGTGTTCCATCCGGCAGTTAACTGCTGCCATTGCACAAGTAACGGTTAAAGGACTCGATCGAAGAGTTCCCATCGGTGCAACGGATGTAGAATTCTTAGAGTTGATTCAGGTGTTTAACCAAATGTTGGAACGCCTGGAACGCAGTTTTAAGCAAGCTTCTCGCTTCAGTGCAGATGCTGCCCACGAACTTAAGACACCTCTAGCTATTTTGCAAGGCGAACTGGAACGAACTCTGCAACAAGTTGAACCTGAATCGGATGTGCAGCAAAGTTTAAGTAGCTTGTTAGATGAGGTGCGCCGCCTGAGTGGAATTGTGCGGAAACTGCTGCTGCTGTCTTTGGCAGATGCCGGACAGATGAGTCTGCATCGGGTGGAGGTAGATTTGTCCGATTTATTAACTGAGATGCTGGAGGATATCGAACTGCTGGCACCGCATCTGGAGGTACAAACGGAAATTCTACCTGGATTGAAGGTACAAGGCGATCGCGACTTACTCGTTCAAGTATTGCAAAATCTCATCGGTAATGCTATAAAGTACAATCTTCCAGATGGTTGGATCGAAATTAACGCCTACCGTCAGGCAAATATTGTGTTGGTGACCATTACCAACAGTTCTAAGGATATTCCTGAGTCCGATCGCGATCGTGTATTCGATCGGTTCCATCGCGGCGACCCCGCCCGAACGCGCAAAGTAGAGGGAACAGGACTGGGACTGAGTTTAGCGCGGGAAATCGCACGCGCACACAAGGGTGAACTGACCCTCAATCCAACCCCATCCGGTCAGACTGCTTTTAGCTTGACTTTACCGAGTGAGGTTATCCCTCGTCACGGCGTAAGCTCGATCGGGGCGTCTTAGGGCCAAAAGGTTTGTCCCCAGTTGTCTATAATATATAGAGGACAGCAAAAGTAGGGCGCAACCGAGCGATCGCCAGTTTTAACTTTTAAATACCGGACTTAACAAAAAGTAACAGCAAACCGAGCCGTGATTTTTGCTTGTAACGCCTTCACTGTTTGGCTTTGAGAGCCTTCATCAGGTAGTAGCGCCTGGGCTCGAACTTCACCCGAAAAAAAAAATTTAAATTTTCTCACACACAACTGGAATAAATCTGCTATGTTGGTAAAGCGTCGAAAAAAACAGAGCTATTGCTTTGTGTCTTAAAACGCACCGAACCTAGACATGAAAATAGTTTAAAAGCGAGCTTTGCAGTAGCTTTGTAACTGTTGGTTGATTTTGCATAGGGATAGTGTATTTATGCTTAGCCTAGAGGTAATTTTGACCGGGATAAAAGTGTGGTCATAACCTCCGCTGGGTAAGGCAAATGCTTTTGATGTCAAGAGCGACAAGCTCTAGCACTCAAAACCCCGAACTAAAGAAAAACCAACCGTTCGGCAGCGAAAAACGTTTGCTTTTAAACGATAATCTCTAAAATCACAGGTGTAGTGTAAGCGATTTTCAAAAGTGCTCTGAAGCAAAAAAAAAAGCAAAAAAAAATTGATTTCACCACTAGACATTCGCGAAAAACCTGTTATATTAGAGAAGTGGCGAGAGAGAAGTCGAACAGATGAATCAAACGCCGAGCAGAACCTAGAAAAATAAATAGTTTGGAAGCCAAATTAAACTATCCAATCCTCGTCAAAGTTCTTAGTAAAAGAACAGTTTAGCTTTTTAAAGCTAAACAAAAAACGATAATAGGATTCCAAAACTTTTAATTGCATAATTTAAAAGTTTTGAGAGCTACAAACTCTTAAGTCAACAAAAATGACTACAAAACGGAGAGTTTGATCCTGGCTCAGGATGAACGCTGGCGGTATGCTTAACACATGCAAGTCGAACGGGGGTAGAAATACCCTAGTGGCGGACGGGTGAGTAACGCGTGAGAATCTAGCTTCAGGTCGGGGATAACAGAGGGAAACCGCTGCTAATACCGGATGAACCTACGGGTAAAACCAAAGGTAAAAGATTAATTGCCTGAAGATGAGCTCGCGTCCGATTAGCTAGTTGGCAGGGTAAAAGCCTACCAAGGCGGCGATCGGTAGCTGGTCTGAGAGGACGATCAGCCACACTGGGACTGAGACACGGCCCAGACTCCTACGGGAGGCAGCAGTGGGG
>NZ_JBHFNU010000026.1:0-8467 GCF_041929145.1 Aerosakkonema sp. BLCC-F183
AACTCAAAAAGCTAACTTATTTTTCTCTTAAATCCTGATTAAATCAATCTTTTTTTACTCAGCTAAAAGCTGAGCTATTTTGCCTTGTATAGGAGTTTAGACTAACCGCGCCCTAAAGCGCGGTTAGTCTAAACTCCAGTAATAAATAAAAGGGGTTATCGCACCCAACAAAATCTAAAATCAGTTGACACTGCGGCGAAAGTGTACTATAGTTGTATTACAACAGGAACTGAGCAAGGTTGAATTCCGCCAAGGTGGTGACCCGCATTCCAGATGCGCGGGCTTTGGGGTTCGATTCCCTCTCAAAACGCTTGCCGCTTGTCCTGTTGTAAAATTTTATATGTAGGGCGTCGGGACTGGGGGCTAGAGCGCCAGTCCAGTAAAAGAGGTTGACAAAAGAAATAAAATGTGTATGTGTATAGAAACCTCGGCAGGGCGAAGCATTCGGACAGAAAATCTTGGGTTTTGTGCAATAAATTGTCGCCCGAATGCTTCGCCCCTACATAATACATATTTCGTTTTTTTGTCAATTCATTCTATTCGACTGGCGCTCTAGGTTTGATTAATTGCAAAAATTCCGTTGACTGACTACTCAATATTTGGAGTTGAATTTTCCATCTTTTATTCTGGGAGTAGATGTGCGGGGAGTTACAGAAACAGAAGTTTGCTCGATCGCTTTTTGTAAAACTTGTTTGTTAAGTTGATTTTCTGAAGAGTTGACATCACCAACATTACTGTCTGAGACTCTATTAAAACTGCTAGTATTACTCAATTTATTGTTGAGTATATCGAGTTGAGCATCTAGGATTTTGGGGCGTTTTTCGTACCAAGAAGCGATCGCAACGGAGAGTTTTTCGATATCGTCGGGTACGGAATCGATTAACTTGGTTAAACTAGCGATATCTTGAGGAGTAAATAAGCGCGATCGCTTATCGTTTAATAATTCAAGAAAAGCTTCCAGATTTTGTTCGTCAAATGACATAGTTCAGACTCCTAGTGCGCGATCGCCTGACGGGGGGAAAACAATCTGTCAAAACCTTACTCCGTGCGGTTTTGACAGATTGTTGTCAAAAAAAAATAGGTCTGGTATTATCAACAAGACCTACTTAAATGAAAATAATGAAATTGTTACCTACATTTTACACTCTCCACCTCAAAACACAACTATCTAGGGCTGAGTTTTTGATTTTATCTATCTTAGTCGGGTTACTTCAAACCTATAGATGGGTGAGACTGGAAGAATTAGCGTCTAAATTTCCGCAAAAAATATTATTTGAAAGTCGGCGACGCAAAATTCAAAGATTTTTATCTCTGCCTAAACTAACTATAGCTAACATTTGGTTCCCCATCTTCACCTATTGGTTAAACAGCTCCTTTGAGCGGACGGAAGTCTTATACATAGCAATTGATAGAACGACATGGAGAAGCATCAATCTGTTGGTAATTAGCTGAATTTATGAACAACGAGCTATTCCGATTTATTTCGAGCTTTTACCGTCTATGGGTGCTTGTAGCTTTCATCAACAAAAAGCTGCGTTATCTCAGGTTCTAGAACTGTTAAAAAGTTACAAAAAAGTCGTGTTAGGAGACCGGGAATTTTGCTCAGTAGATTTGGCAGGTTGGATGAAGAAACAGCCTTTGACGGATTTTTGTGTCCGGTTGAAACGGTCACATTACATCCAAGTGCAAAACTCGATTTGGATGCAATTAAAAGATGTAGGATTAGCACCGGGAGTAAGTCTGTATTTTCAAGGAGTAAAAGTTACAAAAAGTCAAGGTTTCCTGGGGGGAAATATCGCTTGTAAATGGAAACGCAAGTATCAAGGGAAGACGGCGCTCGAAGGCTGGTTTATTTTGACAAGTTTAAAAGATTTCTCGGCGGCCTTAAAAGCTTATCAAAAACGGTTTGGCATTGAAGAGATGTTTCGGGATTTTAAAAGCGGCGGCTACGATATAGAAGGAAGTTATGTAGATAACAATCGGTTAATTTCCTTAATGATTTTAGTCACTCTTGCCTATACGAGTTCGATTATGTGTGGTCAGAAAATCAAACAAAAAGGAGCAAGTAAATATGCTGTTCGCCCAAGAGAACCTCATAGAACTCACCACCGACATAGTAGTTTTTATATTGGTTTACACGGGCTTTCTTGGGTAGAATCTCTGGAAATATTTGCTCAACTAACAGAGCAATTGATGGCATTAAGTCCTCATAAACGTCCTTATTATCAGCGTGGTCACCAAGCTCAAAAGCTTATCAGATCCAGTTTATAGCCAAAGTTGTCGCCCCGTCAGGATCCCCCCTAACCCCCCTTAAAAAGGGGGGAACCGGAATCGTTTTAGCTCCATGTTTCGGGGAAATGCCGTTGTCCGTGAATTCAAACTTAAAAAGGGGGGAACCGGAATCGTTTTAGCTCCATCGCCAAATTGAAAATCAAGTATCTGGACTTCTCCTCTTAAAAAGGGGGAACCGTAACTGTTTTAGCTCTCTTTTAAAAAGAAGGAAATAGAACCGTTTTAGTCTTAAGCCCCCCTTTTTAAGGGGGGTTGGGGGGATCGTCTTTAACATCACCTAGAGAGATAAAACTCTCAATTTGCCTACACACCCCCTCAAAATTATTCCATACTTCATCATTCGTAAATCTCACCACTTTCAACCCATATCCTTGCAATATCTGCGTTCTTTCTCGGTCATAATCTTGACCCTCATCTGTAAAATGCCTTTCTCCATCAACTTCAATTACTAACCTCAATGCAGCACAGTAGAAATCAACTATAAAATTATCAATAGGTCGTTGACGGAGAATGCGAAATTTAAAATTTCTAAGGTAATTTTGCCAAAGTTTCTTTTCTGCTGGTGTTGGGTTTTTGCGAAGTTCTTTGGCTCTTGCTACCAGTTGGGGATTGTAGGGTAGGTGAAAATCGGTGTGATTGAGGTTTGGTTGATGAGATGACGGCATTCGATCCCCCCTAACCCCCCTTCAAAAGGGGGGAACAAGAATTTATGTTTACTTCGGTATATCATATCAATGATACCGCCGAAGGGATATTTATAGATTATAGTAGGCAAAAACCTAGAAATTTTTATCTTTCACAATTACACCTGGAGGTTTTTAAATGAAACCGAACTTTGAAAAAAGGTCTAGAAAAGAGTTGAGAGAGTATGCGATCGCCCATCGTTGCGATGAAGATATTGATGAAGTTTTGAACATTTTATATACTCGCCGCAGTCCTGATTCAGAAGCAATCTGGTTTCACCCACCGAAGACAAAAGAAGAGGAACAAGAACAATTTGAATTATTCAAGCGGATAGTTGACGAAAAGACTAGAAAGAAAGAGGCGGAAAGTTGAGAGTTTAGGGAGTGCGATCGCTTTTTTTTGAAAGTGCGATCGCTTTAACAATACTCAAATAGACGGAATTTGATTTAGAGTATACCTAGCTCTATTTTTAATAATGTTGAGTCGATCTACTTGCGCTAACATTTTATCTAGCACATAACTTTCATCAGCAGAAAGTTGGCTTTCCTTATTTTTAACCAGCAACCGATCTAATTCTCCCTGTTCTTTGGGAGCCAACATACTTTCTGCCAAAGCTTGCAGTTCATCCAGACTCAAATCAGTTAATAGTTCGGCATCCGATCGCAAAGAATTTGTCAGTCGATGGTATGTTTCCATATCTAACATTACACCGACTCGCTCTCCCTGCTGGTTAGTAACATAATGTACCGATTCAGACATGGGTTTCTTCTGTACGGGTTTCATTTATTATAGCACTGCATCCCCAATTACAGCAAATTGATTTTAGCTTTTCGATTATTTTACTCAAAATTGATTCTGGTATTTTCTATGAAACCAAATTTTGAAGCAATGACTAACGCTGAATTAAAAGCTTATGCACTTGCACATCGCGGCGGCGATGACGATCTTGAGGCTTTGCGCGTGCTGTTTAGTCGCCGCAAACCAGATTCAGAAACAATTCTATTCCATCCCCCAAAAACAAAAGAGGAAGAACAAGAACAGTTTGAATTATTTAAGCGGATAGTTGAGGAAAAGACTAGAAAGAAAGAGGCGGAAAGTTGAGAGTTTAGGGAGTGCGATCGCTAATTCGACAATAAGCTCAACAGTTGGCAAAGCGAGCGCCAATTTTTAAAATTTACTTTTACTCACTGTCAAGAATTTGTCGTTGCTGAATTTCGATCGCTCTCAACAGTTTCTGCGTTTTCTTCCGGGAAATTCAGCAACCGCTTTGCTCTCCTCAAACGGGACTGATATAGAGGCGAGCGTCGATTTTCTTCCTCTAATTGGGCAATTATTTCATCCAGAACCATAATGTTAGCATCAGCTCGTTTGCATATTTCCTGCACTCTAGCCGATCTTTCCTTAACTTTCTCAATGCTAGGCGGTTGTGGTTTCTCAGTCATGGATTTTGAAATCTATATAAACTCCAATCAAATTATACGAACTTATCCCAAAACCTCATCAACAGTAATATTAATATCGGAAAAAGCTTGTATAGATAAACTTTGCCCTCGCTGAAAAACCTGCACGTTTTGATAACCCGTTGCTGATGGTTCGCGATAAACTTCAACACATTGCTCGTTAATATTTACTAGCCAAGTTTCTACAATTCCATTTTCAGCATAAAGTGGTATTTTTACGGTTCGATCGCTTTCCGCAGTTGTATCTGCTACTTCTACTAATAAAATAACATCTTGTGCTTGAGGATGACCTGATTCATAAAAATCAGGACGAGGTTGTAGCAATGCTACATCTGGCTGAGGTTCAGAGGTATCATCCAACTCGACGGGATTTTGGGGAGAAAGTATTACGACATCGCCAAGCCTCTGAGTTAGGAGTCTCACTAATCGATTCACACAAGCTGCGTGTCTTGTACCTATTGGGTTCATTTCAACTATTTCTCCTCGGATCAGTTCCACTCGATCGCTCTGATTGAGTATACCAACATCTACCATTTGGTGATACTGTTCTACCGTAAATTTCCGTCTCAGTAATTGAACAATCATTGCTACCTCCAATACAGGATATTATCCTAATTTTTGCCAAATTTTATTCTACTCTAACACAAGTTTACTATTCGATCGCTTCTAACACAGCTTTGGGCAAAAGCTTATCTTTAAACCAGATAATCTTTGCAGTTGTATCGCTCACCTTCACACCAGCTTTTTCCAAATTCAATCTTTCCGAAATTGCCAATATTAAATTATCGCAATCAGCCTTTCGCGCTTGGGCAAATTTCTTTTGCAAGTATTCGGGACGCCAGTAACCAACTATTTCTAATAAATAACTTCTCCCATCGGGATGTATGAGGCGAAAGTCGGGAATAATCACACTACCTGGAATGGGAATCAGGTCAACTTCTCTCTCTAATACCCAATCGGTTTTTAAGGAATCCCATCTGTCAGCAAATGATGCTTCCAGCATACTATCGTAAGGCTTACCGGGTGGATAATGAGTTACCAAACCGCAATCGGAATTTAAAGTGAATCTGCCAATTTTTTCTTTGCCAGTGAAAATATCGCGAGTTTGCAAGGTGGCGCTGAGACTCCATTTGGTAACGTGCAACAAAGCGGGGATAAGTTTGGCGATCGCTAACCCATATCTTGTGCTAGGCTTAAACAAGCTAGTCGGGCCATCAATCGTAATCGTAAAACCGTGATCGGCGTCACCTTCAATATATGCCATCAATTGAAATAGTTTGAGATAGCGAAATAACAACTTATATTCACCCGGAACATTGCGATGAGCGTTCAGAGTCATTTGACTGGCGCGGTAAAATATTCCTTGAACTTGCGACAAATTGTAACGATGCAATAAACTTTCAGCAGCAGGAGCATCAAACTGTGTTAAAATCCGATTTTCTTGCAAATCCGCATACAAACCAGTGCGAATTTGCTCTGGCAGAACTTCGCGATTTAATTCTTGACTGAGTTTATCTGCTAAAATTGAAAGAGTTTGGCTAGTAGCCTGTAAACTAGGAATTGATTGAGCCGATAAAGCAAACACTCGATCGCGCAATTCTTGCGGTTCTAAAGGACTGACAACCTCAAAAGTAGAAAAGCTGCTTTTGAGCAGATGAGCCAATCCCCGAATAATGCGATAATCCGGTCGATCGCCCTCAAATTCCTGCAATTGATTATCTAATTCTCCTTGTGTTTTACCGACACATTCCTCAAAACAAGTAATCAGATCGATCGCTAATTCCAAATTGCGATCGTCAATCTTCAGATGTTTCGGAATTATCGTCTCCCCATTTTGCCGGTGACTCAGCAACTCGCTTGGTAACATTTCGATTTTGGATTTTAGATTTTGGATTTTGGATTGAATCGGAAGGCTGCGTATTAGTGGTTGAATAGTTAACTTCGGATGACTCAGCCGCTAAATAACCATTTTGTTGACTAACCTCTGGATTTGGAATTTTAGAATTGGGATTTGGGATGGAATTAGAAGACAACTTATTCGTACTTGAATAATTAACTTCGGACGACTCAGCCGCTAAATAACCACCTGACTGACTAACCTCATAAATCGGTTTAGAAGGCACAATTTCTAAATTACCCTTTTTCTTATTCTTCTTCCCTCTTTCTTGTGGAACAGGCGTCTCGCCTGTCACTCTTTGCGGTTCGTTCTTCTTATCCACACCTCGCCGACGGTCAGAAGTATTTTCCTCACTCGTATTTTCCGCCACCACCTCATACAACAAAGCGCGTTTATTCTTATCGTTACCCTTACGCAAAACCCGACCCAATCGCTGAATAAACTCCCGTTGGGAACCAGTCCCCGATAAAATAATTGCAATACTAGCAGCCGGAACATCAACACCTTCATTGAGAACGTGAGAAGCGACTAAAGTTTTGTATTCCCCCTCGCGAAAGCGCGTTAAAATTTCGTGGCGTTCTTTCACAGGAGTTTGATGAGTAATCGCCGGAATTAAAAAATCTTGAGAAATGCGATAAACTGTAGCATTGTCCGCCGTAAATATGAGAATGCGTTCCGGGTAATGTTCCGCAATCAAATTGCCGAGGATTCGCAACTTACCATCCGTACCCAAAGCAATTTCCCTCGCTTCCCGGTGAGCTAGCATAGCACGGCGACCGGCAGGAGATCTAGCACTCATTCTGACAAAATTTTGCCAACCCTCCAAACTACCTAAATGAATCTTTTCTGCTTTCAAAAAATCATTGCGAATTTTGATTAACTCATTGTAGCGATCGCGCTCATTTTGCGATAACTTTACCTTAATCGGGATCACCTCATGCTGCGCTAGCGCTAACCCAGCTAATTCCTCAGCAGTTTTGCGATAAACAACCGACCCTATGAGACGATCGAGATCGCTATGCTTACCATCCGATCGATCTGGAGTTGCAGTCAGTCCCAAACGATAAGGTGCGATCGCATATTCTGCAATTACCCGGTAAAATTCTGTTGGTAAATGGTGACACTCATCAAAAATCAACAAAGCATAACTATTTCCCAAAGCCTCAGCATTAATCGCCGCACTATCGTAAGTAGCGACAAGAATAGCAGTCCTATCCCGCGAACCGCCACCCAACAATCCCACCTCCGCATCCGGAAACGCCGTCACCAATTGAGCGTACCACTGGTGCATCAAATCCAACGTCGGCACTACAATCAATGTACTGCGAGGAGTTGCCTGCATCGCCAATTGCGCCAAATAAGTCTTACCAGCAGCAGTCGGAAGCACCACCACCCCCTGACGTCCCGCCGATTTCCACGCCATCAACGCCTCGCTTTGGTGCGGGTAGGGTTCCATTTCCACACTGGGAACGAGTTCCAGTGGCGCAAAAGCCTTCGCCTCGTCGATAAAATCAGTTTTTTCCGCTTGCAGCGCTTCTACAAGCGATCGATAGTGGATCGCAGGGATGCGAAATTTCTCCACTCTATCATCCCAAGTAGCGTATTCTACCCAAATTTTTCCTCTGGGAGGGGGATGCAAAATCAAAGTGCCCCTATCAAACAATAATGTGGGGGTACGAGCCATTACTTCTGCACATTTTGGTTCATCCCGACAATTTTACAAGACTTAGGCAACTGATATCATGTGCGATCGCATCGGTTGTATAAAAATCCCTTTCTTATCTGCGTTTATCTGCGTTAATCTGCCTACATCTGCGGTAAAAATTTAACCCATGATTCCCACAAATAATATTTCGCAGGTTCTTTCGGTTTAATAAGGTAAAATGTTCATTTTTCTTACCAATTTGGGGGATGGTACGTTAGGCACGACAATTTAATTATTGATTGCCATACTCAATTTCTCGCCCGTACCAACACACCCTACAGTTAAATAAAATTTTATTATTTCCATAAATACGGGAGAACCGATACGATATGACGGTACGTTGTTGGGGGTTTTCGCGGGTTTTGCGAAAAGGGTAAAATACCGTAAAAGCAACAACAAAAAAAAAAAAGGAAAAAAAAAAAAAAATGA
>NZ_JBHFNU010000027.1:0-12658 GCF_041929145.1 Aerosakkonema sp. BLCC-F183
TGGTACAACTTTAAGCTTCTACCAAACAGTCGTACCTGTGTCATTAGTACACTTGTACGACTGTTTTTTATCTTTTTACTTTTATTTATAGGAGTTTAGACTAACCGCGCTTTAGGGCGCGGTTAGTCTAAACTCCAGTCATTACCTTCAGTGCCTCTGCGATTTTTTTGGAATATCAGATGGATTGGAAAGCACGGAACCAGGCAAATCCAAATATGTAATTGAGTGGCGGCCTGCTTCCAGTAAACTCCAATCCAGCAATCTTGTAACTTGAATTCAAGTCGAATCTTCATTTCACCTCTTGCTACTTTTGTAGTTTCAAGAACTTGATTTCTTCAGCGCGTTGCTGGCATCGCCTGAACCAATTATCAAGCAATTCCAACTCATCCAGAATCTCTAGAACGACCGAATTGATGGGTTCCCGTGATTCCTTTTCGGATTCATCGATTGCCCTAGAGAATGATTCGATCGCAAGGTCAAGTGTTTTACTTACGATTTTTAATTCCGCAAGAAACACCGCATAGTGTTGCCTAGTCTCCGAAAAGTTCAGTGACACAAATACCTTATGGTTACATTACAATCGGCATCCAAACCGTCTTTCCTTCACCGTTTTTCCCCAGTCGCCAACCTAGCTCTCCCATGTATTCCGCTGTTAGCTGTGGAGATGGGTAGCAATCCAATAGACCTTCAGATGAAGCCTTGTTCATTAGGTTCTTGATTTTCAAGGGTTCAACTTCTGGTGGAATAACGACGTGACCCGCCCTCTGGTTGACTTCATTAATCAGTCTCATCTCTTTCTCGATGAACTCACCGAGTATCTTAGACGTAATACTTGCACTTGCTTCTGTTCGTAAATCGAACTCCTCCCAGTATTGATTGAAATGTTCAATTCCCTCCTCTATTCCATCGAAAATGCCCGTAACGATTCCAGTGGAGATAACATCCACCGAAATAGTCCATCGGGTTGAGTCGAACGCCTCAGAGCAGAATTTCTTGGATTTATTCAGTTTCTTTTTCATTAAACTGAATTCAATCAATTTAGCTTCCTGCTCCCAGAACTCCTTAAATTTCCTATTTAAGGGGGACAGGTCAGTGCTTACCAAGTCGATTTTGTCGGTCAAGTCTTCCCCGTTCAGTTCATCTTTCTCGCTCTTCGTGAAGAGTTCAAATGGCTTAGTCCAAATCGCGATCACACGCCGCCTCAGTTCGGTGAATGAAGTAGGAAGCGATGATTGGGACTTGCAGATTCCTTTGGGGTAGGATGACAGAATTATTAATTAAATTGACAATATTCTGTCCTATTTCCAATTCTGTGTCCCAGTAATTAGAATCTATCGATTCTAGGCTGCTATCCCGAAAAAGGGAGTAATTGACATTTCTCGTTCTTGATTGCGGTTTTTCACTCATTTTTCTACTTGAATCCAAGCCAATTTGCGGTCACCCCAGTCAATAAAAACTGGGGTGATTCTAGGGATTACCTAAACATCAAATCAATCAGAAAACGCATTTCCTCGTAGAAATCAGGGTCGCTTTTCTTTAAGCACATCATGTGATGTCCAAGCATTTTAGCTCCGGACTCTTCGCCTTCACAAAGCATTCCGTCCTTGTCATTCATAAAACGGCGATAGAACTCTCGCATGGCATCGTCTTTGTCCATAGGCGACATCTTAATTTGCTTGCCGCCACCGCCAGCTTGTGACGAACTTGGAGAAGGAATATTTTTCAGGACACTCAACCCTTCGAGTTCTTCCGGCTCGTTAAGTATTGATACTCCTGGGATTTTCTTTTTTAGGGTCTTAGCGAGTGCTGCCATTAGCATCAGTTCTCCCTGGAAGGGTTTATTTAACCATCCGGAGTCATTCGCCCATTCTGCGATCGCTAGTTCTAGTTCGCTAGGTTCAGTGGGCGTTTTGGGGTTGTCCTTTGTCCAGCGTTCGTATGTGCTTGTGTGAATCACGAGAAGCACTGGCTCACTAGGTTTGAACTCTTCCGGTTTCCACAAATCGTCAATTTTGTCAGTCACCATGAAAATAACAATGAATTTGTCATATTTTTTGATGACGCCCTCTTTTACTTCGATTGATGTGTTGATTTTTGAGAAATCAACGCTCAACTCTTTGTATCCCGGAAAACCTGAATATTTCGCGTCTCTCAAACTAACCATGCTGTTTCTCCTGTTTAATCAAAAGTTGTCCTAACTCACCGCCAATGATTAAGTCGTTTAACGCAGAAAGCAATCGGTCGAATGGAATCATTTTAACGGCCCTATCGATTTTTGCTTCATTCGTTCCCACGATTATTGTTCGATTGAACAAACAGGGGTTCTCTAAATCCAGGAACCACAAGTTGGATTTAAATTTATCGGTTGGAAACCCCTTAGCTTCCACTATCGCCAACACTTCCTTGTGATGATTGAAAAGTACGAAATCAGCCTTCCAATACATCTCTGGATAGTTGCTGCTTCGTTGCTTGATCAGAATAGGCACTTGTCGCTCAAGCTCGCAAGTTATTCCGTGAATTTCGCGGACTTGAAGCATCCAAAGTCTCAAGGCTTCAAAACACCGAAACTCTAGCTTGCTATCGAAGACCACGCGCTCCCCGGCGGGGGAATACCAAACTACTGGTACGTTAAAGTATTTCCTGCTCATTCACCGCCTCCGAAGGTATACAAGTAAAGCTTTTGAGAAGCTTACTTTCTCGATTTTGCGCTTAACGATCGTGCCTTTTTCTATTTGCAAAACAGACCAAAGGGTTTTATTTATTTGATGTTCCCACGGTGTCTCGCAAACAATAGCTATTCCCGAAAAAACAGGTTTTCCCATGACTCAAAATGGAATGTCGAAATGGTTGTCCAAGTAAATCCTTAAGGCGTCTTCCAGGGGCTGTGCGTGACAGAGGAATTCGCTATCTGTTTTTCCGTAAATTTGGATAACAGACCACTCTCGACGGTCGTTACAAAAGAGAGCTAGTCCACTATAAGATTGCGACTCGCCTACTTGATTTTGCTCGTCATCAGGCATTTGTTGGCTTGATTTCATTGACCTTAATCCCTAACGCTTCTAAGTCAGAAACCCGCACTACTCGATGCCCGTGCAAGCTATAGGTCTTACACGCAATCACCGGAATTGTTCGCGAAATATCTTGGTTAATTAACGATGCGACCTCCCCTAAATCCTTACACTTGAGTGGGTTCAGGATGGTTGAAGTGATTTTTTCGATCACAAATCGATGGTCGTAAATTACCTCGACATATCGCTTGGCGCTAAATTTCGGTATGGCCATAAACTGCGATCATTGGTATCCGCCCTCTAGCAACATTCGGCGGTCGAGTACCACCGTTAGGGGATTGCAAGGAATCTCGTCCCAAAAAACGCTCGACCTAGATGGGTCTACGCAATTTCCCGTACTTATGCCTACGGGTTCTCCCGGACTGGTCTTTTCAAAGCCAGATTCATGGGGTAGCATGAAATATGCTCCTTTAATTAATACTTTTGGGAGTTAAACGCGGGGTGGGAGTTTGCTAGACAGTCACCCCGCCGTTCACTGGCCAGTTAAGTAACCGACCTGTTCCGTATGGTGCAACAGGCGGTTTTGGCTTGTCAACAGAGCATTTTTCAAAAAACGGCTAAGTCTGCACACTCAAAAGCTTTACCTATAAGGGTTTGCGGGATTTCTATTTTCTCTTTACAAGCTTTACATTTATTTACAATTGCGACAAATATAAAGAAAATCTTAAGTTTAGCGCAGGAAAGTGTTGCAATAGCTGACGTTACGTGGTAATATCGACCCTTTCTTTGCCTCTTTAGGATTCAGTAGCGACGCCTATAACCCAGGCTTATCAATCGCTCCAAAAACAGGCGTTATCTCTTGCGTATTTCGACTCTTAATTAAATAGCTTATTTAATTAACTCGTTTAATTAAATAGCTTATTTAATTAACTCCTGAAATACGCAAGAGTTGAGCGACATTTTGTGGCGCTTTGATAAGATGCGCTTATGCCACCCCTGTTGAAGCACTAAAGACAAGGATCATTAAGAGCGTTATTCTTGTTTTGCAACAGCGTCAAACACCCTTATTTAAAAATGTCAATATTTCAAACTTTTCCCCCTGAATTTAACCCAGCGATTCACTTACCGCAAGATTTTGGAGGCGGATTTCCACCGATAGAACCTCAAAGTTCTTGGGATGAAAACACTTCTTTTTTTGGTCGAATTACGTACACATCAGTTTCTTGGGTTAATGGTGACGTTAGAACCGGCACTTTCGAAAAATATTTTTTTTTCACGGCAGGACTCAGTAGATTCACCGTATCTGAATCCGTCAACCACTACAGCCGCCCGATTTGGAACAACGGGAGAGAGACTTTTGTGGACAAACGTGTTTGGTTCCCGGATAATTCCGACCTCCGTTTTTACTTATACAGAAGGCAATTTCCCGTCGCTGACGTGACGGATGTAGGATCACTAATTATTTCTTCTTTGCAAACATGGCAATCACCATCCCCACCACCGCCTGCGCCAGACCCAATCCCGGCTCCACCGTGGCAACCTTCGTCACCACCACCACCGCCGCCACCGCCGCCAATCTGCGACGTTCAAATAGGAATAGACGATGCAATTGGAGAGGGATATTTCTGTATGAGTTTTGATGAATATCGTAAGTTCCTGCAAGACAATCAACGAGCCAATGAAAGGCTTGATACAATTGTCAATAATCTAAGGAGTTTGCGATAGTATGCCTCAAAATGGTGGTACGGCTGAATATAGTAATTTAATTAATTCACTAGGAACAACGGCGACCAAAATCGATGACGTTGCAACAGAATTAGAGTTTCAATTTTCTCAAAAAATTCAAGAATCAGAAGTCGCCGTCCCAATGAACGAGGCAAGGAATTCGTTAAATTGGTGGGACACAATTTGGGGAACTACGCCACCACCCGCAAACCCAAACAACCTTCAAATAAATACGGGTACTGTCATTGCTTTCCCTGGTTTTGTGGGAGGAAGCTTGCTGGATGAATTCTTAGTGGCTTTTCCTAAATTCAGGGAAAAGGTTTTAATTCTAGCAAATAATCGAGTACCTTTTATTAGCGGCAACCTATTCGATGAGTACGTAACTAGCTTTCCGATATTGCAAGACAAAATCCGAGTAATGAGCGCGTCAGGAATCTCTATAGCTCAAGGGGGAATAAAAGGACTTGTTGTTTTTTCTAAAAATGCGGCACAGGTACTTGGTCAGGTACTTGTAATTGTTAGTTACATCGCTTTGATGGCAGATACCGTTCGACGCGCGGCAGAAGAATTGTTTACTATGATAAAAGCCTGCGCCGATGCAGTCTCCCAAATTATAGAAACTAATATTACAAGAGACGAAAGAATTGCTGCGCTAGAAGTGGCTCTGGGAAGTTTAAACAACCAACAAGCTCGTACTCAACAACAAGTAAATGCGTTTGAGCGGGGCTTAACTAATGTAGAATTTACAGCAAATGAGGCATTGACAGAAGTGGCTAATTTAGAAGAATTAATCAAATCTAATCACTCTCAAACAATGGGCAAATTCACATCTGCTCAAACATTCCAAAGTGCGAACTTTGACTTCTTAAAGGAAAAAACAAATTTTACTTTCAATCAGATAAATACGGGGGCGCTGCAACGCTCAACAGCGACCTTATCAAAAGCGGCAATCGAAGCTCCGGGAACAAAACTCTCTGATGTTCATGCAGCCACAGTTGGAATGCCTATCGCTGCTCAATCTGATACTGCCTATAAAACGGCGATCGCAGCAAGCACGGCAATAGCCGCAGGTACACTGGGTTATTCAGCATGGAAAAACGCAGAAAGCGTAAAAGGTGCGGTGAGCGGACTAGGAACAACGATAAACGGAGGGTTTAACCAACTTAAAAACCAAGGCAGAAAAATAGCTTCCATGATTAATGTTGGTAAGATTATGGACGCCGTGACCTTAATTGTTACCTTGCACAACGCGGCTATGTTAAGTCGAAATATCGGGGTGACTTTAATGCAAGTTACCGACAATGGAATTAATGCAGTATTAAACGCCTTTGGGATTAAAGGTATTGATGACGAGGGTGTTAACACCGCTAAATCAGTCAAGGACTTGCTGGATTCCTGGGGTAAACAAATCTTTGGCGTAACAGCTTGGACACAGATTAAAGCTAAGTGGGCCGCTTACAATACAATCGTTAGTAGCGCAAATACTCTATTCTAGAGCATCCGAGATTTCGCCAACACAACTAACGAAATCGCTTCGATTGCCGCCGAAAATAGTGGTAAGGTTGGCAATTTACTACGAAAAAGTGGGGTGCTAGAAGATAGGGGGCCGCTATTGCCAGAAAAGGTAAATCGTGAGACTGCTATCCAAAGGAAACTCCAAGACATCCAGAATCTTTCAAGTGTATTCCTAGATATCACAGAAAATATTTTGGAAAGCCAGGAAGCGCTCAAGGAAATTCAAGACAATAACAAGAAGTTCAAGGAAGACTTAGACAAAGGAGTTAAGACTTTGACAGAGGAGGTCAACCTTGATAAGTCTAAGTCGCAAGGTAAAGCCGTGAGTGAAGATGACGCGAAACCTACCGATGGAGACAATGACTAATGCCATTACCACGCAATGAAGCCGAACATATAAAACGACTATATCTCCAACTCCATAACCCTAGAGTCCGAAGATATTTCAAGCAAGTCCCGGAAGATGACATCGTACAACAAGGAAAGGCGAGCTTAAAAATTGGCTGCCTTGTACGACAGGACGACAGCTTGATACAAGCGATCGCGAGAGTTTTGCTATTTGAGATAACAGTGGGAAACTCAAGTCGTCTACAACCACCTATGTATACGTTGCCCGTAGCGAAATTCAAAAGTGAAACTGTTACTCTAAAACCACAGATTAATTTGAAATTTGTGGGAGAAACAGATGATGAAAATGAATATGAGCGAGGTATCTTGGATGCGGAAATCAGTTTTCGGTTGATGTGGGAGGAAAGCGAAATTACAACAACTCGCCTCAAGGCTCTTGCCAAAAAAATCTTCAATGAGTTCGCGAAACCATCGCCCTTCAAGTGGAAAAAGGGCCCAAAAATCTATTCTTACCGGGACTTAAAGAATGGGTATGAATTAAGGATTTACGCTTTCTCTCACGAAGAAGGCAGGCGAGTGGCTAAGAAAATACTGTCAATTCAGTATCACTCATTTGAAGACCAAGGAGCTAACAAAAGTGATAACGAAGGTAGCTTTCCTGTCAATCCCGGAACTAAGAGGGTGCTAGGTAAAACTGTCAAGAAACCTCGGCGGCGTCCCACGGGAGAAGTGCGATTTCATTCAGCGGAGTTCAACTGGGCCGAATACCCCGAACCTATCAAGCTTGTAGGGCCAGAAGCTAACCATAGGGGACTATCTCCAAGGCTCCTTTACGTCTAGCTCACCTCGTTAAGAAACCTATAGGTTTCCGTCAGCCTCCTAGCCCTAAAATCGGTGCTACAACTGAATTGTGAGCTAGGAGGAAATCAAAATAACGGATGGGCAGAAAAGCACGTTTTAGGGCTTTAAAGGCAGCGTTGAAATACCTACAGTCTGCGGGTGGCGCTGGTAGTGCAGAAGCCGTTCAAGCGCCTGCTGGGACGCAATTAAAAAAATTCCAAGACTATCTTGGAGGTAGCATAACAGTTAGTTATTCCCGTAACGCTGATTCACAAACAAAAGGACTACTTGCTTATACGGGTAAACTTTTTGGACTTAAAGGCGAAGAATCGAAAGCTTTAATGCGAGTGTCTAAGCGAGCTATTGATGGCAAAGGTAATGCCGGAATAGACCCAACGGAAGACTTGCAAATAACAGCGGGGAATACCGGAGTATTCAACGGAAATTACGTCCCCGCGAATGCGATAGTTTCTACTCGGAATACTACAGGTACAGTGTCAACCAAAGACAGCCAACTAACCGGGCGGAAATATAAAACCAAGGGAGGGGCTTCGTATACTTATCCGTTCGGAAGAAAGGCTGATACCGACATAATAAAAGACCGAATCGAAGCAATCAAGACAAAAGTAGGAGTTGCGGTTGAAGGAAAATCCAGAAGCGTATCTTTTCTCCCAGAAGACATCATCTGGTAGTTTATGGCAGAGCTAATTCTTGTTGATTCAATCCGAAGGCTTCTAGCGGTAGAACTATGGCTAAGCGACGTTGACAAAGCTCAAGAAGACTATCTGCTAGAAGCTTCACTAAAAATCAATCAAGCTTGTACTGATTTTGCGCTAGGAAGGACAGATAGTGAAACTTTTCTAGACATAGTAGAAAGTCATGAAATGAACATGGATGAATACCTTGAGTCGGTAACGGACGCACTCTCTGAAACTGGATTAATCACTGACTAAATATCGCGATGAACGCCATACAAGGACTGCCGCTTCAAAATGGCGACTTATGGGAAGGCGAGTTTTTTGGGATAAAAACAAAACCGATTTCTGGGGATACAAGAATTGCCATTCCCGACTTTGAAATTCCCTTGTCTGCTAGAAGCCCAATAATGGCAGCAAGATGTATCGCCCCAAGCTCAAAACCGTCATGGCGATTAGGGTGCTATGTCAATCAACAAATCCCAGCACCAGGAATCGCAGTTGGTTCAGACAGTATTGACATTTCCTCATCTGTTTTAGTCAAAAGATTTCGGATTCCCATATATCGAAGTTCAGACAAGAAACAGACTCTAATGTTCATGAATCCTGCGCCACAGATATGGCGATTAACTTGTTCTGTACCGCCGTGGCATGACGAAATACAGCTAGCCGTGTTTCGATACACAGGTGAAATCTCTGACAAATATCAACAAATATTGGAGGCAATAGCACAAATATGAAGCAAAGTCCATCTCAAGTAATTCCTTCGTGGATGGTGAATCCCTTAACCGGGGTGGTGAGCTTTAACGTTTCTGATTTCCAAGCCTATGGATTGGAAGCGGCAGAGATTGACTCAATTACGGGAGATTTCGGGAGCTACTTAAGAGCCTTAATGGAATTACTCGCAAACCTTTACGATACAAAGCTGCAAGCGGAACAACAACCTCAGCGGTGGTCAGTAACTAAGGGTACGCCGTTCGCGATCACAGTTGCGGGGGCTAGCAATCCCCAGCGTGTGCCATTCCAAGTGAACGTGGATATCGCCGCTCTACCAAGTGCCTACGAAATTCTACCCGAATAAGGCGAACTTATCAATCGCTCCAAAAACAGGCGTTATCTCTTGCGTATTTCGACTCTTAATTAAATTGAGTATTTAATTAACTCGTTTAATTAAATAGCTAATTTAATTAACTTCCAAAATACGCAAGACTATCGCCGCCAAAAACCCATCATTAATAAGGCATACTTATGCGAAGTAATGAAATCCTAGAAGGCGAAATAGTAGCCAACGACGTGCTGGAAAGGCTCCATAGCATTAAACCCACTAGACAAATAATTCGCACCTTCCCTAGTGGAACGATGGAACTAGAGTTAGGGGCCGATGGAGTGTGGCTTCGCTTTGATTGCGATTGCGTTGACGCGCTTCCCTACTGTCAAGCTCAATGCTGTGCGTTAATCGGAACTATTGTGTTTGATGAGGAAGTACTTAACGGAGCTATAAACGAGGGGAATCTTGATATTGACAGAGCGGATAACCTTGTGATGAAGCGCGGTAGCGATGGCTTTTGTCGATGTCTAAACCGCCAGACAAGAACTTGCGAGATTTACGAAAACAGACCTCAAACTTGCAAGGATTTTCACTGTACTCGCGGCGCGGATATGAGAGGGTGGCCTTTACCTAATTACGTCAAAAGACAAGCAGGGGGCTAAATGATTATTGGCGACCTTTTATATGAAAAAGCCTCGTCAAAAGTTGGAATAGCGCCTATCAAATCATTAAGTGTTTTCCTGTCAAAGCCCTACCTTGCTATCAAGATAGAGTCAACCCACAAGGGCTATACAGGAGCTTTCTTGACATTTAAAAAACTATTAAGTGTAGGGGAAGTGATTACCTTAGAAACTTCGGTGAAGCTGAATTTCGCCGAAGCAATACAAATACCGGACGGGGATAATCCGTATAACTTATTGATTGATTTCCCTGCCTGGTTACCAGATGTAAACGTTAAAATTTGGGAGGTTCTAGAAATGCCAGCTTTTTCATTAACAGGGAGTTCAATCATCGGCACTCGCAAGGGAGTTCCTGTGCGAACACCTGTCAATGCCTCCACGACGGCGGTAGCGTTACTCGCTGCACGAACTGGTCGCGTCGGACTGGATATTATCAACGAAAGCGCGGGTGTTATGTACGTTCGATACGCAGTAGTAGCAAGCCCCGCTAGTGCCACAACTAAAGACGCTGTAGTTCCACCGAATACCACTTACGAATTCCCCGGATTGCCGCCGGAGAGCGCCATTAACGCCGTCTGGACAATCGGGACAGGTAGTTGCACCGTTGTTGAGTGGACGGAAACATAGAGTGTCCCAAGAATGCTAAACCGACCCATTTACTTCAATTACAGAACAAGGTGAATAACTTACTAGCTACTTTTCAATTGCCAGATTTTCTTGACTTACTTCATAAACTTTTGAGCTTGGGCGGATATGTTGTCGCACTACTTCTGTGGCTAGATTCTCAAGCAAAAAAAAGGTATGCAGCCCAAAGAGATTTCGAGGAAATCAAAACTTCAATCGATATATTGGAGAGAAATCAGGAGGAAATCCTAAAAACAATTGAGCGTCATGAGACGAATACCTTCAAGAATTACACTGAAGTTACAAATAGGATATTTCGTGACTTAGATATGTTGAAGCAGTTAATCAACACCCAAGCATTGTTAATTGCGCCGGAAGAGAAAAATAGCGGGAAATAACCTGGAAGGGGAATGCCATACGTCTCACACACGGGCGAGCGAAGCCCCAGTCTAATCATTACCAATCGAATCGATGTTTTGTACGCTGACAGCAACTGGGGCTTGCAGAATGGCTACGGAAGCAATCAAGTTTACTGGCGATCGCGACTTGATTCAGGGCCGGGTGAAACAGCGACAGGAAAACTAGAGGTTGGGAATCTAACTTTAAAAAACAAGCTGACGCTTGCGATCGCAGGCGGTGGCGCAACGAATGGGCACTTGAAATTGATGAAAATCGTTAAAGTGTCCGACAATTCCACTCTCGCAAGCTATACGCTTGGCACTCTTTCCGGCAACGCTAACTCGGATTGGCTAAGAGTGACCACGATTAACACAGCAAGCTGGATTAACACCGAAATCAAGTTGAGTTTCGAGGATAACGACCCAAACTCATCTTGGGCTTGGATGGCAGTAGATTTAGCGAATATCTATTGCTACTCCTAACTAAATTAACTTTGTTCTTTCTTTTTAGTTCAACACAAATGGAAACACCCAAGCTAATATTCACTCTCGAACTTCTAGAGACGCAAAACTTGATATGGGGGAATCTAAGATTGATTTACCCCGACGGCAGAATAGTAGACTACCTGGCAACTTCTGGGAGTCGCGGTTGGCAATCAAAAGACGATTTGTGGGCAAGAGGCCGAGGGCCTATACCTGATGGGTTTGATTATCAAATTCCCACAACACCCTATTACTTACCGACCAAGGGAATTGAAGGAAATTTCTTTCATATCACCCCTGACCCGGTAAAACAAAAAAATGGCAATGGAACGAGAGCCGAATTAGGCATCCATTACGATGCTAATGTGCCCGGAAGCGCTGGGTGCATCGTACTTAAAAACCGAGACGGCTTCGAGGGATTCTGTAACAGAATGAAGCGCTTGGCTGATAACGAGACGAAAACCCTCCCTTTGACGATTAACTACCTCCCCCTGCTCTCTAACCTCGCCTAGTTCACTTCCGTCAACCCCGCGATCGCGCCAAACTCATCGCCTCATTCCGACCCTCCTTGGTATGTCAGCCAGGGAGGGTTTTTTTACAGTTAAGCGGGACTTATCAATCGAGCTTTTAGGGCTGTCTACCTTACGTGGATTTTGACGTTTAATTAAATTGAGTATTTAATTAACTCATTTAATTAAATAGCTAATTTAATTAACTTCCAAAATACGCAAGACATTTCCCGAAAAAAAGACACGATTGATAAGTTGCCCTAATACCCAATACCTGTATACACCTTTAGTGATAAGGCGATACCTGTATACAGGTTTAGCGTGATCGCTGGTAGGCACACCCCCACCCCGTAAATCACACCCTCTTGCATCAGGGCATCAGCGAAAGTCCTCCTCTGATAGGGACAAAAGCAGTTGGGAAGGGTGTAGGGAGGGATGTCAAGGTCGGAACGTAGTGGAGCCGAAGGGAAACCTTGATAGACCGAGCGAACCCTGTACAATCTGCTGGCCCTATCAGAGGGGCTTGAGCGATTGCACTCACTTACTCGTTCTGGCCCTTTTCTGATTTATCTTGTTTGGCCCAGCTTATTACTTATGCCTATGTAAAGTGAGGGTAAGTATAAGTATCTCTCAAGTATCACCACCTACCCATGTCGCCTATTTCTGAGGTAGCTTGGAAACAGCTTGAGGGAAACCTGAGAGAAAACAACAAAGCAAGCGCCTCAGTTATTGCTGAAACACTTGCCCTGCAAAAGGTTGACATAGTGGCGGGAAGTGGATTTGAA
>NZ_JBHFNU010000028.1:0-7827 GCF_041929145.1 Aerosakkonema sp. BLCC-F183
CATAAGCTAATCATCTCAAAAATAAAGAAAAGCTTAAATTACATGGGTACAACTTGACCGAACGATAATCTTTACATCCATTTCTGGGTAAGGGTTTTAGTCTTCTGGAGTTCCCCGCAGCGCGGGGAACTCCAGGTTAAAAAGTTGCACTAATTTCCGATCTCTTATGCTCTTTTTCCCAGTTGAGGCTCTCCAAAACCAGGGTTTTCCACTACAAGTAAAGCAGAGTCGAAATATTTACGATCGACTGCCTAATGAGTATTCCCTAAAGTTTTCACTTTGATTGCCATCAATTCTCAGTACCCCAAGAGGTTTACCTTGTTGGTTTCTGACAACGTAGTACCATTTAAAGTCTGTGCGATTATTGAGCGTGTTTAGCAATTTAGAATCGCCTTTTAAGGCTTGTGCGATCGCTTTTTCAAAGTCTTTGGAAACAATTAAACGTGCGAAACCATTTTTATTATCATAATTTCCCCAAGATGTATAGCTCCAGATGACCGAATTATCATTTGGCTCGGGGACATAAAGTGTGAGACGCTCCACAAAGGATAATTTATTGACGTTTTGAACTAAGTCGTCAAGGGTTATCGGTACTTTATTTCTAGGAGGATTTTTCAAGGGTGCAATCTGCTGCACAAATTTACTGTTGAGGCTTTGGATTTGTTCGGATGCAATACGTTTAAATACTTTATTGCGATGAACTTGAATTTGATAATTAATTAAGGAAAGAAAGCCGATTAAAGCAGAAAGAAAAGCTACCAGACCCGCCATATATGCTGCGTAGGTGCGCCGACGGGCTTCTGGTGCGATCGCACCAGAAGCATCTCTTTCTTGGCTAGGTCGAAGCGATGCCACTGCTTTGACTATTTCTTGAATGCCCAGCACGAAAGTAATGGCGACACCAAATGCACTGAGAGCAACGCTGGCACCAAATATTCCGTATAAAACGGCTTCAACTTGCGGACTGAAAATATCCCATCTCAGTGCAGAATTAAAAATTCCCAGCACAACCAGCGTTGCGCCAATTATCAAGAGCGAAACGGTGATCCAAACAGTCAGCGATAATAACTTAACTCGCGATCGCATACTACTTTTCCCGATCGGATAATCTATGCGGCTGAAGAAGATTAGAGCGGAAAAAGAATTATCGATAATCTTCTCGCAGAAAGAAAGTAAATACTTTTCATATTCAATAACTACTCCTGTACGCCAACTTCTTTGAGCAATTTCACAATACTGCGGTGGCTATTTAATTCAGCGATCGTTAAAGCCGTGTAACCACCCTTATTTTTGATGTTCGCATCCGCACCGGAGTCAAGCAAAAGTTTTACAGCTTCCACATAACCCCGCGAAGCCGCCCAGATTGTCGCTGTAGCACCAAGATGATCTTGAACGTTGACATCAGCACCCGCTGAAATTAAAAGCTGCATCAGGGAGACATCGTTTTGCTCAGATGCCTTGATCAAAGCAGTTTTTCCATCATCATCTGGAACGTTGGGATCGGCACCGCTATTTAGAAGTTCTCTCACTGTATCAGTGTTTTTACGACCTACCGCCATAGTTAAAGGCGTCTCGCCGAGGTTTTTGGCGTTGGGATTGGCTCCCTTTTTTAGCAGAAATATTACAATATCGCTGTAATTTTGTAAAGCTGCTAAGTGTAGAGCTGTGTCGCCAAGTTCGTTTCTAACGCCAACGTCAGCGCCTCGATCGAGCAGAAGTTGTACTATTTCAGCATAACCTTCTACTACAGCCAGGTGTAAAGCAGTTTCGCCATCCGTATCTTTAGCGTTAACATCAGCAGCTTTATCCAGCAAAGCACTGACAATAGCAGTATAACCGCCTGCTGAGGCTGCCATTAGGGCTGTCCATCCATCTAAATTTTTGGCATTTACATCTGCACCGGCGTTGAGCAATGCTTGTACGATCGCAGTGTATCCCTGATCGGCTGCCAGCGTTAAAGCGGTCTCGCCCTCTTTGTCTTTAGCATTAAGGTCAATAATAGTTTGCTTCTGCGGCGGCAATATTTTTAAGTGATCCCACAAGCCGGAACTAGATGCAGCCAACAACTGCTCTACGATCGATTTATAACCGGACTCGGCTGCTAACATCAGCGCGGTTCTGCCCTCTTGGGTTTTGGCATTTGCATCTGCCCCACCAGCTAACAACACCTTGACCGCTTCAGGGTAATTTAGACCTGCTGCTAAAGTGAGAGCTGTTTCGCCGCCACTGGTTACATTTACCTCCGCACCAGCCTCCAGCAATGCTTGCACGACCTCTGTGTGACCGTGTTCGGCGGCTATGGTTAAAGCAGTATCTTCATCTTTATCTTTAATGTTGACTTGGGCACCCGCATCGAGCAATATCCGTACCACCTCCGCATGACCTTTCAAGGCCGCTACCATTAAGGCGGTGCTACCGTCGATATTTTTGGCATCTACGTCTGCGCCGCTTGCCAGCAAAGTTGGAATGACATCAACTTGGTTACTGGCAGCTGCCAACATTAAAGCTGTTAGCTTGTACAATCTTCTCGGCAGATTAATGTTTGCACCTGCTTCTAACAGCAGTCGCACAACATCTGTGTAGCCATTGCGGGCAGCAAACATCAAAGCGGTGGTACCGTCTTTGTCTGTGGCGTTGATATTGGCACCTTCAGCCAGTAGTACTTGTACTCGATCGATTTCGCCGTTTTGAGCGGCCCGTCTTAATAAAACATCTTTATCTAATGTGGAAGTCATGCCTGTGCCTCGTCGCATCCCCAGCAATGTCAACTTAGCGTTAAATTAGGCTCTTGAGAAGACGGTGTTGCTGGTTGCATTCAGTTTATGCAGAATAATCATCGAAATAATCGGTTCCCGAATCCCGTCCTTCCAGCATGGCTAATTCATGTTCGCGGAAGAAAATTATTTTATCTTGGTGGCCTGTAGAAAAATCGTCAAACTTTCTTGCCCCCCGCTCCCCTACCCCATCCCCCATTTGCAAAGAATCATTACGGAGTTTATGCTAACTTTTATAAGTTCCTTAAGCAATCCTCTACTATGAGCTTGGAAATCCCCGCGTCCGTTAAAGTTTGGAGTCAGTTCATCCATCCCGTTGTCATGTGGGTACTTTTAGCCATATCCCTATATGCTATGTACCTGGGCATTCAAGTCCAACGCACGAGATTTGCAGAAGGGGAAACCAAGAAAGAGTTAATTAAGGGTAGGTATAACATCCGGCACTACCAAATCGGTTCTCTCCTTTTGGCATTGATGGTTGTTGCCACAGTTTTCGCTATGGGCGTTACCTACATTAACAATGGCAAGCTGTTTGTCAGCCCTCACCTACTGGTAGGATTGACTATGACAGCTTTAATTGCGACTTCTGCCGCTCTTTCTCCCTTGATGCAGAAAGGAAATGATTTCGCTCGCTACACCCACATATTCTTGAATGTTGTTCTTGTGGGACTTTTTGGCTGGCAAGCTGTAACAGGTATGGAGATTTTACAAAGGATTATTAGCAAAATTTGACATCCTCACCGGGCTAAAGCCACGGTGATTCCAAAGATTACTCTTTGGGCTTCCTCTTTCCCCGACTCGACTTACTTAAGGGAGTTTCCTCACCCCTTGCAGAGATCGATGTCTCCAGAGGCGTTTAACGTTCCCGTGTGCCCCACGGTACGAAGTGCAAATTCTAGTATGTTGATGGCAGCATTCCAGTCTCGGTCTAAAACAAACCCGCAATGATGACAGCGATGTGTTCTTTGACTCAATGACTTCTTGATAACTTCCCCACAGCTAGAGCAGTTCTGGCTCGTGTAGTGGGGTGGAACGGCAACCGTCACCACTCCAAACACCTTGCCAAAATATTCCAACCATTGACGAAAAGCCGTCCATGCCGCATCAGAGATAGATTTTGCCAATCTCCGATTCTTCATCATGTTTCGCACCTGCAAGTCCTCGTAGGCAACCAAGTCGTTGGACTGGATAACGCATCTTGCCAACTTCACGGCAAAATCTTTACGCTGCCTGCTTACCTTCAGGTGCTTTCTGCTCAAACGGTTTCTAGCTTTGGCTCTATTTTTCGAGCCTTTGGGGGTGCCAGAGAGTTTCTTGCTCAGTCGCCTCAGAGCTTTTTCCGATTTTCTCAGGTGACGAGGGTTCTCAACCGTCTGCCCATCCGAATCGGTGTAGAAGTGAGTCAGTCCGACATCCAATCCAATGGTTTTACCTGTTGGCTCTCGCTTCTCCACCCGTTCCACATCCAGACAAATTTGGGCGTAATATCCGTCAGCACGACGGACAACTCGAACTCTCTTAATCTGTTTCAACTGATAGAAGTGCAAATCGCGAGTTCCCCACAGCTTAAAGCATCCTGCTTCAAACCCATCGGTGAAGGTGATATTTCGCCTATCTTCCGAGAGTTTCCAACCTGTTGTTTTGTATTCAACAGAACCGTGAGTTTGATGTTTCTTAAATTTTGGGAAACCCTTTTTTCCTGGTTTACCTTTTTTGCAGTTATCGTAGAACCGAGCTATGGAAATCCATGCTCGTTCAGCCGATGCTTGTCGAGCCTGAGAATTGAGTTTTCCTGCCCAAGAGAATTGCTTGGCAAGAACTGCACAATAAGCGCTCAACTCGTACTTGCCAATCCCCTTGTTGTCTATCCAGTATTTGATGCAACTGTTGCGAACAAACCTGGCGGTACGAATAGCTTCATCAAGTCTTTCGTACTGTTGTTTAATTCCCTCAAGTTTCGCCTCAAATACCAACATATTTACGCCGATTCATTTGGTATAAATATACCACAGTCAACGAAAGCCGTCCTTCTAGGACGGGGCTTTAAACCCATTTTTTTGGTAAATGTTCACAGGGAGGGAAGAATGAAAATTTCTTCCCTTTTCCCATACCATAAACCATACTGCTAAGCTGCCCGCTTTCTGCTCTTTTCTGGCATGGGCAAATTCAAGCTTGCATGAAAGTCTTGCTGCACTTTGTAAGTCAAGCGCCGATTGACTTGCCGGACAATTTGAGCTAGTAGGCGATCGCCCGTACTTTGAATCAAAGACATCGGCAAGCGGTAAATAAACCGAGGAAACTGAATGGTAACTTTTAGGTCTAGTTGCCACTCTACCTTGGTGACTTTTCGATGGTCGCCTATGACAGCCTGCACCTCTCGATCCAATTCACTTGCCGTAGTTTCTACTAACCATTGCGTAGCATTGAAGTCTACATCATAACCGGGAGCCACGTAATTCGGCACTGCGATCGTGCGGATGCGGTATATTCCTTCTTCTGCCGGTAGCAACTCCAAGCCAATCTTGGGTTCGACCACATAACCAAACGAACCAAACCGCCCGATCGTCAAAGCATAGCCATTTTTACCTATCAGTTCGGCTTGCATAGGGTGGGCGCAACGGCGAAACCATCCTTGGTGAGCATCTAAATAGTTGGCAACGGTTTGAGCGTCGGCATACATTTCCATATAATCTTCAAAGAAGCCGTGAAAGCAAACTGGCTCGATCGCGTTTGCTGTTTGTCCTGTTGATTGGTCAATATCGGCAGAATCTGACACGATTTCCAAAATTGCTTCGTTACCCTCTAAGGATTGATATTCACTGTACTGTGATTGCATAGACGCTCTCCGGTGCGATCGATCTTTATGCCTATGTT
This sequence comes from Aerosakkonema sp. BLCC-F183, assembly GCF_041929145.1. Taxonomy (NCBI): domain Bacteria; kingdom Bacillati; phylum Cyanobacteriota; class Cyanophyceae; order Aerosakkonematales; family Aerosakkonemataceae; genus Aerosakkonema; species Aerosakkonema sp. BLCC-F183. The sequence goes on from NZ_JBHFNU010000028.1 coordinate 5,649, forward strand.
CAGGATGCCCAATAAAAGTCAAAATTTACACCTAAAGTTGGAATCTTAACGGAAACATAAGTATTGCTGGTTTCAAATTCATACAATGTAAATAAAAGTTGAGTGTCTTCGTTAAATAAGTCCACATTTACCAAGATAGCTTGAGAGATGAAAACATTTGTAGCAGGGGCAACAGGTCAAACAGGTCGCCGGATTGTCAAAGAGCTTGTCGATCGCAATATTCCCGTCCGGGCTTTAGTGCGAGACATAGATAAAGCCAGAGGCATTTTACCCGCATCGGCTGAATTAGTCGTAGGCGATGTCCTCCAGCCAGAAACGCTTAATACCGCCATCGGGGATAGCACTGTACTGCTGTGTGCCACAGGTGCAAGTCCCAGCTTCGATCCGACAGGGCCATACAAAGTCGATTGCGAAGGCACCAAAAATTTGGTGGATGCTGCCAAAGCTAAGGGAATCGAGCATTTTGTCTTAGTTACTTCTTTGTGTACCTCCCAACTATTCCATCCTCTCAACCTGTTCTGGTTAATTTTAGTGTGGAAGAAACAAGCCGAGGAATATCTCCAGAAAAGCGGCTTAACTTATACAATAGTCCGACCGGGCGGTCTGCTGAATGACGAAAATCCTGACTCGGTTGTGATGTCTGCCGCAGACACGCTATTTGATGGCCGTATCGCCCGCACTAAAGTAGCACAAGTGTGTGTTGAAGCACTATTTCAACCAGACGCTCGCGATAAAATTGTTGAAGTTGTTGCTAAGCCAGAAGCCGCCCCAAAAAACTGGCAGGAGCTATTTGCTAGTGTGGCTTAATCGAATGGCACGCAAAGGTAAGGAGTGTCAAATTTGATTCAGCGATCGCGTCAGCGTATGCCTAAAGGGTCATCGCCTCAGCCTATACCCAAAACCTTAGCACCGCAGAGGCGGAAGCGTTTGCCACAAGTAAGGTTGACGGATTTATTCTTGAGGCGTGCGCTCTTCGGCACTATTGCTGCTGTTGGATTGATCTTTTTGTTGCAAATGTGCCAAATTTCTCCAGAGAAGCGATCGCAGCGCGATTCTTCTACCGGCCTATACGGCACAGTACCTCTAGTGATGAAAGGGGGCGACCCCTACATTCGCGCCTTGATGCGAACAATTTCCGCCAGCGAGTCGAATGTACCCCACCCTTACTCGGTCATTTACGGCGGTCAGCAGGTTAGCGATCTCAGTCGTCATCCCAATCAATGTATCACAATTGTTACAGGCCCCAATGCAGGAAATTGTAGCACTGCGGCTGGTCGATACCAAATGCTCAACCGTACTTGGTATAAATTAGTACGGCAATATCATCCCAAGCCGGAACGGATGCTATTTTGGACTGGCTACAGTTTTGAACCGGAATATCAGGATGCGGTAGTTTATGCTTGGTTAAGCGATCGTCAAGTTTGGGGAGTTGATATTGCCAAACAGTTGCGACGCGGCAAATTAGATCGAGTTTTGCGGTTACTTTCCGGCACTTGGACAAGTCTAGGATATGGAATAGAAACTAATTCGATGTCTCAAAATTTGCCCAAACTTTATCAAATCATCCTGCAAGAAGAACTACAAGCAGCGGCAAGTTAAACATCGCAGTTAGTAACAAAAACCCCCCAATCTTTGCGAGTTGGGGGGTTAAATTATCAGGGTGCATCTACCTATTCTCTTTTTTCTTTGATTGCTAAAACAATCAGGATAAATTTGTCAGGAATTTCAGACCGTGCCATAGGTCAAAAAAAATCCCCACCTTTGTGAGGTGGGGGTTTGAATTATCAGGGTGCATTCATCTTCTCTTTTCTGGTAGTGGTAGTAAGCATCAGGATAAATTACGGATCTTTTTGGCAAAAGTAGCGATCGCATCCGCCAACAAAAAACCCCCAAACCTTGTGAGGCGGGGGTTTAAATTATCAGGGTGCATCTACCTATTCTCTTTTTTCTCTCTTGGCGTCACCTTTCAGGATCGTTTTACAAAAATTTTAGGGTGTCGGGACGATCGCATCCGCCAACAAAAAACCCCCAAACCTTGTGACTGGAGTTTAGACTAACCGCGCCCTAAAGCGCGGTTAGTCTAAACTCCTATAAATAAAAGTAAAAAGATAAAAAACAGTCGTACAAGTGTACTAATGACACAGGTACGACTGTTTGGTAGAAGCTTAAAGTTGTACCA
>NZ_JBHFNU010000029.1:0-11386 GCF_041929145.1 Aerosakkonema sp. BLCC-F183
ACCCTGCAAATTCATCGACCCATAATGCACGTTCTTACTAACAGCCCGCAACATCGCCGCCATCTGATGATTAGCATGAGATTTATCCTTAACCCACAGACGAATATTATCCTCAGTCCAATCATAACCCAGACCTTGAATCAAGGCGATCGCAGAAGCTATCGAACAAAAGATTTCTTGACTCTGGGAATTCAACCGCTTAGTTAACTCACTATCCCCAGAAGCCTCACAAGCAATCCGAGTATGTGCTTTCGACAGGTCAGAAACAATCAAGCTAGTACCCAGATGCGCCACAAAAACCGTTCTAATCGCAGGCAAATTATAAGCCTGTAACTCCCCAGGAAAATTACTAGGATTCGGAGGATTTTGCAAATTAGGATGTTGGCTACTACTGCGACCAAAAGCCGCCCGATTAATTTGCGTATAACGAGAACGCACATATCCATCCCGTAACGATTCCTTCAGATTAGCCAAATAATCCAGATAAGTCTTAGTAGTCTTAATCACCGAAATCAACCTGAGTTCTGGAATATCCCAATACTTACTCAAAGAATCAGCATTCACCTGAGTTAACTTTAACTTGAATTTGCCATTAATCAACTTCGGTAACTCCTTAGTTGAATAAAGATAAGGAACCGCTTCAGGAAAAGTAGAACCCAACCTATTCACCAAATCCTGATAAGCCTTTTCATACTGCACGGTGACACTATCCAAAACCGCCTCATTCACAGGCATCCCATAATAAGCCATCTGTGCAAAAGCTGGTGTTGCACTACACTCAACCAAATAGGAATTCCACACACCAATTTCCTTTAACAAAGGTTCGAGTCGGTCATGTACTTGCAGAACTACTTCAGCATCTAAACCTGCATAATTAAGCTGATTATTACTCAGCTTTCCACCCCCCTTATCTCCCCAACCCCATTCAGATTTCTGTTCCGTTTTATCTATATCAATGCCAAGACGCAGACAAACAGAAGCCAAAGAATGCGGTTTATTGTTAACTTTATCCAGCCAAGGGTCTAAACCAGCCCAGTACACCTGGCTCATCAACTTAGTATCGCGGATACAGCGAATTTTAAAGCCATATTTTGCCAACATCCACTGTTGTTCAAAATCCAAAGAATGACCCACAACTTCTACCGTTGGATTGGCTAATCTTTCTGCCAATATTTCCCAGAATCCCAGGTTTTGAAGTTGTCGTTCGATTTGCGTTCTTTGCTCATTATAGAAATCTAAATCAATCAATAACACCCAAACTTCATTATCTATAGGAACGGCTATAGAAATCAGGCGAATTTCTCCACTGTTGGGGTCAAGAGCGCTGTCAGGTTCCCCTGAATTGCCAAAAGTTTCTAAATCAAAGCCAAATCTATTAGCTTGTTTCCACCTTTGGATAAGTTGAGGAAATTGGGGGTTATCGAGCAGAACAATGTTGGATTGAAGTTTTTCTTCCTGTTGCAGGAATAAACTATATTGAAAATATTGTGGCATGAAAACACCTAGTTAAAATTGTGATTAATAAATCTACCAAATCCCTACTATTATATTAACTAATTTCTCAAGCATCGGGATTGGTATGGTACAAGGATATTGGCAAAATTAATGCTGTCCTTATTTATGATAACTAGCAAAATTTGGCCAGATAAAACCCAGGAAATATGGCAGCGTGAGCCATAGATACGCCCCACTATAATATGCTTGATTTAGTGGGGGAGAATGTAATATCATGTCCCTTAGCATTGGTAGTGTAAAAGTAATATCATGCTTTATTGGCGGAAATCCAGGGGGAATTTTTTACCACAGATGAAACACAGATGAACACAGATGAACACAGATGTAAGTGTTCACCTTTCTGTAGGATACACAGATATTTCTCTCCTTCCTTATCTATGTGACAATAAAAATGAGATTACACAACCAATGCCACGGGATATGATATAATTTTTCTCCATCTTTCCCATCTAAAATCAAGAAACTATTTAGCTAGACACAGAAACTTTAATCGGTCTAGAAGTAACAGAACTAAATGCGGATTCCAAAGCAGCAATTTGGCTATCCACCCTCGGTTTCAAAGCAGCACTTTTGACAAATACAGTAGCCGTATCCTCTGAGAAACTCGCCAATGAGCCATGTTGAGAAAGCAACACTTTAAGCGCCGGGGGAACTTTGGCTAGCACAGTTTGCCAGATGTTACTATTAGGAACAGGAACCGCAGTAGATGTTGGTGAAGCTATGGGTGATGCAGCAAGCGCAAATTTTACTTGCGATGTGCCATTAACATTGGAATTACCGACATTCTGCATAGCACCGGGAAGTAATCCCAGAATAGCAACTTCTAACCATAGCCAAGCTTGGGTAGAAGATTTGATTTGGGCTTCACAATTTCTCAGATGTTGTTGAGAAGCTAAAATGGTACCACGACCCAACGAAATTGCTAGTTGTTTGCATTGTTTCAGTGTTCCTTCTAATAACAATGAATCGCTCTGACTATCAGGAGTAGTGAGAGCAATCAGCATTTTGGTGTAGAATTCAATTAAATTCTGAAGAACCACCAAAGGCTCTTTCCCGGAATTGAGGATGGTGCGAATTATATCAATAGTATCCAATTCTTTATCAGATGCGATCGCACTCACCAACTCCACTAATTCTTGCTCTGGTACAGCCCCCACCAACTCCCAAATTTCTTGGTCTGTAATCGGCTGTTCTAGTAAGCTAAGTTGCTCCAACAAAGAAAGCGCATCTCGCAATCCACCTGTCGCTAACTGTGCTACCAAGTGTATAGCAACTTCATCAATTACTACCCCCTCAAATTCAGCAACGGTTTTCAAATGTTCCACCAAAGCATCTAAACTAATGCGTTGAAAGTTGTAGCGTTGGCAGCGAGAAATGATAGTATTTGGTAGCTTTTGAGGTTCGGTAGTACACAGGATGAACACCACGTTGGGCGGGGGTTCCTCAAGGGTTTTCAGAAGAGCCTGAGTCGCTGCACCACTCAATCCATGAGCTTCGTCGATCGCATATATTTTATAGCGACCCTGCACTGGAGTCAAGTGCGCTCCGGTACAAATCTCACGAATCTGGTCAACCCCATTATTGCTGGCTGCATCGAGTTCTAACACATCGATGGCAGCACCATTGGCAATATCTCGACAAGAGGAACAGCGACCGCAAGGAGACGCTGTGGGGCTATCCGTTTCTAAACAGTTGAGGGATTTAGCTAAAATGCGAGCAGATGAAGTTTTACCAGTGCCTCTTGGCCCAGTAAACAGATAGGCACTGGCAATGCGCCCAGAGTTGATAGCATTAGTAAGGGCAGTAGCGATCGCATTTTGACCCACTAAATCAGCTAAAATCTGCGGGCGGTACTTCTGATGAAATGGTTGGTACATAAGCAATTCAAAATTAAAAATATAGAACAGTTAGTAGCCTAATTAAGGCTCGTTGAAATTGGTTGGTAAATCTTTCAGATACTTCGATTTGAGCTTCCCATCGTGCCAGTAGCGCAAATAAGGATAAGGGCCGTATTCTTTGCCCTGCTTCTTGTTGCGTATCGTCTTCCACTCAATCCTGCCCCGTCTCTCCCCTGGTATTGGCTGATTTGACCGTTCGGTTGCTTCCAGCAATCCACCGATGATGGCGTGCAACTTTTCCAAATCCTGGCGAGGTAGTTGCAAAGCCGCATTCAGCAGGGTTTCTAAGTCACTGTCCATAGCCTTTTAGGGTACAAAAGCCGTTCAAACATACCCTAAATTTAGGGTATAAAATCAGGTTTATGTACCCTAAAAAACTCCGTCGAGCCAGGGAAAGCCTCCTATATTCTATATATAGCAATGGTTCTAGCTCATGGCCCATACCCTTTTAGGGTATATTACCGCTGAAACATACCCTAAATTTAGGGTATGAAAACCGATTTTTGTACCCTAAAAAACTCCACCTCGCCAGCCAAAACCTCCTATATACTATATATAGCAATGGTTCTGGCTCATCGCACATAGTCGTTTAGGGTATAAAATCGAGTTTTTGTACCCTAAAAACTTTCGGTCGCCAGGGAAAGCCTACTATATACTATATATAGCATTGGTTCTGGATCATCGCACATAGTCGTTTAGGGTATGAAATCGAGTTTTTGTACCCTAAAAACTCTTAGTAGCCAGGAAAAGCCTCCTATATACTTATGTAGCAGTGGCTCTAGCTCATCCTGCTTAGTCTTTTAGGGTATAGAATCCGGTTGATGTACCCTAAAAACAGCCCAAGGCGATCGAAAACACCTCATACCCCTTATATAATAGTAGTCCTAGCTCAGGGCGCTTAGTCTTTTAGGGTATGTTGCAGCCAGAAATGTACCCTAAAAAGTCCATCAAGCCAGGGAAACCCTCCTATATACTATATAGCAATGGTTCTAGCTCATGGCCCATACCCTTTTAGGGTATATTACCGCTGAAACATACCCTAAATTTAGGGTATGAAAACCGATTTTTGTACCCTAAAAAACTCCACCTCGCCAGGGAAAACGTCCTATATAGTATATATAGCAATGGTTCTGGCTCATCGCACATAGTCGTTTAGGGTATAAAATCGAGTTTTTGTACCCTAAAAACTCTTGGTCGCCAGGGAAAGCCTCCTATATACTATATATAGCAATGGTTCTGGCTCATCGCGCATAGTCGTTTAGGGTATAAAAACCGATTTTTGTACCCTAAAAACTCTTGGTCGCCAGCGAAAACTCCTATATACCATATAAAGCAATGGTTCTGGCTATCCTGCTTAGTCTTTTAGGGTATAGAATGCGGTTGATGTACCCTAAAAACAGCCCAAGGCGATCGAAAACACCTAATACCCCTTATATAATAGTAGTCCTAGCTCAGGGCGCTTAATCTTTTAGGGTATGTTGCAGCCAGAAGTGTACCTTAAATTTAGGGTATAAAATCTGCTTGATGTACCCTAAAAACAGCCCAACGGGAGCGAAAACACTTAATACCCCTTATATAGCAATGGTTCTGGCTCATGGCCCATACCCTCTTAGGGTATATCACCGCTGAAGCATACCCTAAATTTAGGGTATGAAAACGGATTTTTGTACCCTAAAAAACTCCATCTCGCCAGGAAAAACCTCCTATATAGTATATATAGCAATGGTTCTGGCTCATCGCACATAATCGTTTAGGGTATAAAATCGAGTTTTTATACCCTAAAAACTCCTGGTAGCCAGCGAAAGCCTCCTGTATACCTTATATAGAAATGGTTCTAGCTCATGGCCCATAGCTTTTTAGGGTATAAAAACCGATTTTTGTACCCTAAAAAGTTCCAGCGAGCCAGCCAAAACCGACTCTATACCATATATAGCAATGGTTCTGGCTCATAGCGTATAGCCTTTTAGGGTATAAAATCGAGTTTTTATACCCTAAAAACTCCTGGTAGCCAGCGAAAGCCTTCTATCTACTATATATAGAAATGGTTCTAGCCCATCAGCCATAGTTTTTTAGGGTATATTTTTCAAAAAACATACCCTAAAAAGCACTGAAAACATACCTTCGCAGTAACCTGTGCTTCACATTGGGAGTGCAGCCAGTTCTAAGTCAGCTTCTTCTGCTTCTTCTGTTGTTGATTCTATTTCCATAATAGGCGCTGACAATGGCTCATCTGACAATGGTTCATCTTCAACTACTGAAGATTCTTTAACTTCTGCTGATGAACTCTCAGAAGATAACTTCCGTCGTGCTGAACGCTCAGGCTTTAGAGATTCCCCACCAAGTTCAACAGGCATCACTAAAACCGTAGCAGAAGACAGAGTACTATCCGGTAAATTGATAGTAGCAGGATAATGGGGTTCATTAAATGAAAAACGCAACTCAGAAGAAGGGATAGCTTTAATAGCAGGGATAAGAACATCAGCATCAAACCCAATCTGGAAATCCTCACCTTTAATTAAAGCAGGTAAAGATTCAGCACCAGAGCCAATATCTTTCCCTTCCACATACAGAGAAAGCACTTGCTCAGTTGAATTTAAAACGAAGCGAATAATTTTGTGCTTGTCAAAAGTAGCAAGACGAGTCACCGCTGCCAATATTTGTTGAGAACTGACAGAAACTTCTCGACTCCACTGGGATGGTATCAATTGGTGATAATCAGGATAACTTCCAGCCAAGGCGCGACAAACCAGAGTAAAGTTAGCGCCACTAAACATAATTTGGCTATCATTGAAGTGCAGTTCAACTGGAAAATCATCCTTGCTTTCTGTTGGATTACCCAAAAGCTTCTGCAACTCCTTCAACGCACTTTTGGGAACAGTGATAGCTAAACTGCTTGACTCAGTAATTGGGGATTTCCTTTTACCTTTGGTTCTCTTTTCAGGCAGTGGCTCTGCTTTCTCACCATTGGTATGGATAGAATCTTTAACCACAGCCAGAGATTTGCCATTAGTGGCAGCGAATTCCACGCGCTCTCCTAACAATGTTAACCTAACACCAGTGAGAACTAACCGAGTTTCATCCGATGCGGTGGCAAACAAAGTAGTTTTTAACCCACGTGCTAGAACACTGGCAGTCAATATGGCAAAATTACCTGTAGATGGCTCTATGGTCGGTAATTGAGGAAATTCAGATGCCGCCATACCTCGAAAATTGTAGCGTTTGCCAGAACAGGTTAATATAGCTTCCTGTTTATCTGGGAGAATAGTAAACGACAGTTCTTCCTCTTTGGGCAAAGTAGAAATAATGTTTGATAAATGTTTAGCCGGAAGTGTAAAAGCACCTTCAAACTCAACAGATGCCTCCAAATCGGCAGTGATACCCAAACTGAGGTCGAAAGCGCCAACTTCTAATTTTTCGTTAGATGCTTTGAGGAGAACATTGGCAAGGATAGGATGATTTGGTTTATTCGGTATTGCACCCATAACTGTATCGAGTGCGGCATCGAATTGCTTGGCAGTACAAGAGAATTTCATGGTAGTTCGTTAAATTTAGTGTAGATAATGAAAGCCTTTATCCACTCCAAAAACTTAGAGTGGATAAGGAAATGAGAAACCCTATGTAATGTAAACGGTATGTCTCCGGTACGCTGCTGCGATTGCGCTCCACCCAACGCATCAAAGCGATCGCACAGAATGCTAAAATCGATCGAGAATCAACCAACCTATCGACTTCCCTGAGTTTGCGGTTGAGCAGGTGGCAGTTGAGGCATTGAGCTAGTGCTACCCCCAAGACCAGGTACAATCAGAGGTTGAGCAGGTTGCAGAGCTTCCCAGACCTCCTGTTTGCGCTCTTGATTGAATCCCAGAAAATACTGCTTCCAAGTTTCCAAACTAGGAACCTCGTGGCTAGCTACTTTACAGGCAGGGCTTTTCTGCGCTGTCCCCGCTAATTCCCGTACAGTGGTGAAACAAAATACACACAAGCACTTGAAAAGATTATTCTTACCCCTGGCGGCGATGCGGTTACTGATAGCATGGCAAGCCGTCATTTCATCGATAAAAGCCTGCCAGTGGGTAGCGAAGGTAGCTTGGTTAGCACCACTAGCCCGGTAGGATAATGGAACTTGGTGTAATGGTTTGTTCTCGGCATCAAGCAAGATAACCTCAAAATATTGAGTATTACCGATATTCTCCTCATCCTTGTATTCTGGTGAATAGCGCCCCAAGATTACCAATTGTTTCGATTCTTTGGTAGCCTTGCGATCGTAAGCTAAAGTAGGAGTTCTAGGACACACCAACATTCGAGGGGAAGGTGTGAGAAACCCTTGTTCCTCAACCCCAGTAATCTCGAAGGTATAGGTAGTAAGTAACTTTTCATCAAAATTGAACCATCCAGCTTTCGCCATTTGGTCGGCGGGGACAAAGTAGCCGCACAATTTGGGAGTAGTACCCCGCAATGCCTGGATACGAGGTAATTTGGCATTAGGGTCGAGATAGATTGGGTCAGCAAACTCATCCCGTTCATCCCGTTCATCCCGTTCTAATTCGATGTTAGTAGTTTCCAATGCAGTTGGAGTAGCGCTATCTGCTGAAGTGACAGGCTGGTTTGATTGAGATGCTTTGTCTTTCACTGATTTATGGATAAATTGTAATCCTTCTGTGGCGCGTCAGCGCAAGGACACTAATGATGAGCCAAGAAATTTCCTGATTCGATGAGTAATCAAGGAAAAATCTCGGCTACTAAAATGGAATCTCTTCATCTGAATTACCCACCATAATTGATGTAGGTTTTTCAGGATTATTGGGAATGACAACAGGTATATTCAGGGAGTTAAGCTGAGTAATGATGTCCTGTTTTTTCGATTCCACGAGAAGCTGTTGCAGTCGAGTCAGATGAGCGATAATCTCTGTTAATTGTTTCAGACAGCTTTGGGTAAATTTGATTTCCAGGTATTCCTGATTATCGAAAATAACCAAGCTTTTGAAACCGGAATTATCAAAAGAATTTACCAAGCTGTTCGGGGAAACATCACAGATGAGTTGTTGGCGAATCATAATTAATCAGTAATGCAAATCGATGTCAGTGTCACCGATATGAGAGTAATCCCACCGTTCGTACCATTCTTTTTCTCTATCCTCCCTTTCTTCTTCGGCGTTTGATGTGTGACCACATTCGCTGGAGTGCGGCGTAGAGGTTATCGTTTTTGACAAAAATAAGGGAGTATTAGTGGATAGAGAAGCTGAGGTTTTTTGTGACATAATGACAAACTTTTGATAGCAGTACGTCGCATGAATGGCGCGTCAGCGCGTTCAACAATTCAAAAGCCAAATGCTTTCATTCAAAATTACACGAACCCACAAACCTAAATAGAAGTAAGTCCATGAGGTTGGTTTTTGAATTCGCAGATTATGAATTTTGAATTGAAAAACAGTTCATTTTATTAACCAAAGAAGTCGCATTGGTCATTTTCCACCCTTGTCGAACACAGTTTTCTTTAGCTTGCTCAAGTTCAGTGAGAGTTTTGAGCAATTTGTAGCGCCTAAAACCGCCATAAACAGGAAATACATAAGTTTGCCATCCCTGCGGTATTTCTACGTAGCTGACTTGTTTAAAGACTCGCATGGTTACAACTAGGATAGTTAATGAATCATTTGGTTAGAAATGGCTTGCTGATGGATTTTAATCAATTCCCCAAGATTATGAATCGCTCTCCCTAAATTAGCCGCTCGACTTCCCATTGCTCTAGTTTCTATCCCTGAATTCCTTAAGGTTTCACAGATGCGACACAGTTCTTTTCGTTGTAACTTCATCATGTAAAATAGGCACATTTCTTAGTCGTTTTCTTGTTGTAATTTTTAACTATGCCGTATATACTAAATATAGTATATGTAAAAATTGTAGGTAGTAGCAAGTGCAAGTCCGGTGGAATTTCAAGTTAAAACCAAGTCAAACTCAGATTGTCAAAATGTCTGAGTGGTTGATAACTTTGAGAAAACACCGTAACTATGCTTTGCGTGAAAGAGAAACTGGCTATAACACTAATAACCAAGATGCAGATACTCCTATTAATTATGCTTGGGGTTCTTTCTGCGATTTAGAGTCTCTTATGGAGTATGGTGCTAGTTGTCCTCTAACTTGTCCTGTTGTTAAACATGGGGTTATACCTGATGATTTATTCCTGGCTCTAAAAACAAGTAAGGGCGTAACTAAATGGGATAATTCATCGGGAATACAAATGAAAGTAACAACCCAATTACGCCACAAAAATCAAAAATTTAAAGATATTAATTCAGATATTTTACAGCGTAATATTGCTAAATTAGACACAGGATTTAACAATTTTTGGAAACATGGCAGAGGGTTTCCTCGGTATCTGCGTAAGTTAGATAGTTTTGAGTACAAACCAGGGCGAGTTAAATTAATTAACTTTGTAGATAGTTATGCAACTGTATATCTTCCTGGGATTGGCAACGTTAAAATGTTTAATAGCAGGGACTTAACCTTAATTAAAGAAATTAGAACCTGTACTATTAAACGCAGTGCCTCTGATTGGTATATTTCCATACTGGTAGAAATACCAGGAGAAATACCAGAAATCAAGGAAGGAATTAAATCGGTTGTTGGCATTGATGTAGGCGTAAATAAGCTTGTCGCTTTATCAGATGGTAGTTTTATAGAAAATATTAGAGTCACTACTAATCCTAGAACTGCTAGACGCTTGGCAATACGTCAACGTGCAGCAAGTCGCAAAATTAATGGTTCTAAAAATAAGGCTAAGGCTTACCAAAAATTAGCCAAGATACAGCATAAACTATCTCAAAAACGAGATGGGTATAACTGGCAAGCAGCATCTAAAATCGTTAAAACTGCTGATGCTGTTGGACGTGAAGACCTGAATATCAAAAACATGGTCAAACGTGCTAAACCTAAACATGATGGGAAGGGAGGTTATTTAAAAAACGGGGCATCTGCTAAAACTGGATTAAGTAAGGTAATTTTTGATTGTGGTTGGGGTGATTTGTTTGATAAAATCGCTTGGTTGGCTGCTAAATTAGGTAAACCAGTTATTCCAGTTCAGCCTAAATATTCATCTCAAGAATGTCCTAAATGTAAACACATTGACAAAAAAAATCGCAGTGGTGAAAAGTTTGTCTGTACCAACTGTCAATATACAGATCATGCTGATACAAAAGCATCAAGAACTGTGGCTAAAAAAGTTGGGTTAGTTTTCCCCAAAAAAGTTAAGGAAACTCTACTTCGGGACTCGGAGAAAGTTACGCCTAGTAGATATCAATCCTCTGTGGTTGAGACTAGGAACCATGCCTATGAGCAATTAAATATTCAGTTGAGCTTGTTTGATTTAACTGATTATACTATTGCTGACAGTCGGATATCTAGAAAATACGGCAGAAAATCTAGAGAATCTGCGCGTCTTTAGACCGCAGAGTGTCAAGTAATCAGGAGAGCATAGACCAAAAACATGAAGATGACAACTGGGAGGTAAGGTTTCTCGGATAGCTCGAATGGCTGCAATATTCCTGTACTTTTGGCTACCATTAATGGCTAAACCTCCAACAGCAAGCGCATGATATCCTAGTTCATACAGCCTAACTGCATTGCTAATTTTCTCTTCAATACTTACGCCATGAATTGTTGCCAAAGGTCGGCAGAACGGTAAATGCGTTTTGGCTAAAACGATGAATTCCTTGGCACATTTTAAGTTGAATAGGCGGCGAAACTCTAAGTTACTACCAGGTAACAGAATGTGGTCAGGACAGGTAATAAAATCCCCAGGCTTAGCTTTAAGCTTTAGATATTGGTTGATGCAGAACAAGGGAGTTACCAGAGAATTTCCAATTTGAGGAAGATTGAGGCGGCTATAACGAATCGCACTACAATCCCAAAAAATTGGTGCTGGCGATGGAGGAAACATAGCAGGCTTATTGGATAGAGAAATTAACCAGCCATCTGGT
>NZ_JBHFNU010000003.1:0-6418 GCF_041929145.1 Aerosakkonema sp. BLCC-F183
TAGAGCTACAGACTGGCTACGTATCTGTAGGTATCGTGACTCAAGAAACGTAGGTATTACTACCATTAACGGGTCAACTAGGGCTGTATTTCAAGCCCCCGCTATAATCGGTACTCCGATTTAGCGGTGGGTTGTTGACGGTTCACCATAAGTCTTTCGCGCTGAAAATTTTTTCATCTTCAAAGAAAATATAGTTAACATTTTTTCTATGGTATATGAAACAAAAACTTGCTCGATATTTTACCATTTTTCTATATTTTTTCCTATAGTTTGCTAGATTGATTTTTTTCAAGGCGGTAATGTAATAATGACAGTCTCCAGCGACTTGTGGCAAAGTAATCTAGATTTAGCGCACGCCTGTCTCAAACATCCATTTGTGCAGGGTATCGCCGAGGGCACACTTTCCAAAAAACGGTTTGCCTACTATGTCGGACAAGACGCTTTCTTTTTGGGCGCTTTTGCCCGTGCTTATAGCGTTTCTGCTGCCAAAGCACCTGACTGGGATGGGTTTGCCACGTTCCACTCTCTCGCTGGCGGTGTTTTGGAAGAACTGCGGCTGCACGAAGGTTACGCAGCGCAATGGGGGATAGATTTACTTTCAGTTCGATCGACACCCGCGACGCGCCGTTATACGGACTTCTTGCTGGCAACAGCTTGGGGCAGTGACATTGGTGTCACTGCCACCGCAATGGTTCCCTGTCTGCGCCTCTATAGTTTTTTGGGCTATAGTTTGGCCGAAAACGGCATTCCAGACCATGTTTATGGGGAATGGATTCGCACTTACAGTAGCCCGGAGTTTGTGCAGCTAGCTGAGAAACTGGAACGGTTGGTCGATCGCTATGGGACTGCCACAACGACGCTTCCGGAAACTTATCGCTACGCGATGCTGTGCGAACGGGACTTTTTCCAAGCAGCTTGGGACGTGGAGAGTGACACAGGTATCGATTAGCCGCCAGCAGCAAAAGAAGCCATGATCGCAAATGAAAGTAAAAGACCGGGGCTCAACAGTAGCAACAGCATTCCCAAATCGTGTAAAGTCATAACACCTAACCTACTTTTCAAACGGTTAATTTAACTCAACAATTATGGATCTAATTGCAGTCTGGTCTATTCTAGTTTATGCTTTGGCTGTTGCTTTGGGTGGTATTTTCGGCTACCTGAAAGCAAAAAGTAAGATGTCGTTGATATCTGGCTTGCTTAGCGGTGCAGCCCTACTGGCTGCGTGGTTTTTAGCGCTCCAACAAGCCCAAATCGGATTGGCAATAGCCACCAGTATAGGAGCTGTACTTGTAGTAATTTTTATTGCTCGGTTAGTCCGTACTCGTAAATTTATGCCCGCCGGTTTAATGATGTCTTTAAGTTTTGTGGCAACTTTGGTGTTCTTATGGGGTTGGTTGGCGATCGCATAGCCTTTGCAAACGGGCTAGGGGAATAGCCATACTTACTGTCATATTTAATAGTTGGCTGATACGGCGGTAAGATCGAGCAATATAGGCTTGCTCGTATTGTGGCGCAGCGGTCAAACGAATCGCTGTTGCCGTCAATCTGTTTTAGTCCAAAGCCGCCAAAACCAGTAGTTGTAACTATGGATATTTAATCGATTACTCTGAGCAATCCGTGCCTGATACCATAAAGTAGGCGATTGATCAAAATTTGCTCTGATTCGCTCAGCGAATCCGTTAACAAGGCAGATCTGATCTGATAGCGATCGGTGCGAGTCATTAGGCCAGAAACCATGATCTGACCGGTTAGGCTTTCGATAGAGATTGGGTGCCAGTGAGCTTTAGCGTACATAGTTCTAAGCCAGAGAATTCTAAGTCATCGAAGATTTTCCATTTCTGGAATGCGTCACGGGATCGGAAGATTTGATTAAGTATGACGCTATTCTTCAAGTTTGATGCTAAGCCGCAAGAAACTATGTGACGGTAAAGTTTGTTTATTGTGATACTAATCATTGACTTGTCAATAGTTGAATTATCTGCCTATTAACGTTGCTAATAAGCGCGTCAACGGCGATCCCCTTAGTTTTGCTTGCTTGTTCTAAACTTCTAAAGCCATAATAGTTCTATCTAAGGATAGATGTCTTGTTATTTAACACTTTATATTTAAAACGGCACAACAAAGTTATTTAAGTGGTAAGCAAATCAAACTATTGCAAGGGCAATAAAATAAAATATTGTGCTATCTATAAAATTTTTTGCCTAAAACTATAGATATAAGAAAGTGAGCGCTCACACTAATTATTGATGTTATTAATTTCTGAAATCCTCCCTGCTAGATCCTTCTTCCCCGACGCCCTATTCCCTAGTCTCTCACCTCTACTGATAACATTTCCAGAATTGCTTTGGCAGCGCGATCGCATACTCCCAATTCTCCCAAAGTTTGACGCATCTGGCGATATTCAGCTAAAGTTTGGCTGCGGATATCGGGATTGAGCAAATTCATCGCCTCGCGTACAATATTTTCCGGACTGGCTTCTTCTTGCAACAACTCCGGTACGATCGACTTCATCTGCACTAAATTAGGCGGCGACATGAAAGGAATCGAAAATTTGAGTAAATGGCGGGCTAACCATGCTGTAATCGGACTAACCCGGTAAATCACCACTTGCGGCACTTCCAAAAGTGCCATTTCCAGATTAACGGTGCCAGATTTCGTAATTGCCAAGTCAGCTGCTGCCAGTACTTCCTGTGTCTTCTCGCTAATTAAAGTAGCACGCAAACCGTAAGTTTCGATCGCTTTTTGGATTGCATCCCGGTAAACTTCCAGAGATAGGGGTATCCAGAACTTCACTTCCGGAATTTTTTGTTGGATTTGCTGCGCCGCCTGGAACACGATCGGCAATACATATTTTATTTCCTGCGATCGCGACGCGGGTAACAGTGCGATCGCCACTTCATCCCCAGGAATACCCAATCTTACACGCGCTTCTTCCCGACTGGGGAAACTCTGCATTCGATCTAGCAACGGATGACCGACCCATTTGACTTTGACGCCGTGTTTTTGGAAATAACGCGCTTCTTCTGGAAAAATCGCCAACAACAAATCTGTCATATTGGCAATCTGAACGGTGTTTCGCAGACTCGGCGACCACACCCACTCCTGCGGCGCGATGTAATATACTATCGGCACTTTGGGAAAGTGGCGACGCACATAACTGCCGATCGCTAAATTTGGCCCCATATAGTCGATCGATACCACCAAGTCCGGTGGATTTTTCTGGAGATATTCTTTTGCGCGGCGCTGAATCTGAAGGGTGGGCCAAATGTAAGGCACCGATTCTAATATTCCCACCGAACCGATCGCTGTCGTATTCCCTAGCAGCGTTGCACCCGCTTGCGCCATTCGCGAACCCCCCAACGCCACTATTTTCAATTCCATTCCCGATTTTTGTGCTTGGCGCTTTAGGGCGTCTATCAATAACCCCCCTTGTAGATCCCCAGACACTTCGCCAGTACTGATAAATAGTGTTTTTCCTTGTGACTTCAAAGTTTTATACGCACGGCTGTGTAAAGAAGTAAATAAATTTTAATATAAATCGACGCGCTTTGGTGATATCATTTTTATAATGGGAATATTCGCAAAAATAAAAATTTATAAAATATTCCCATTATAAAAGTATAATACCAGATAAGCTAGAAAAAAGAAAGCCTGTAGACCAATAATCTTTTTAAGATTCCTCATTCAAGGAATGACGCTTACCAGACATAGGGCCGCGACGACCTGGAAGCAGAGACAATCGGAGGAAAGAAAGCAAGTGTTGCAATTGTTCGTTTTCGGGAAGGAGATCGAGTTCTTCGAGAGATCGATCGAGAGTCAAACCAGAACGATAGAGAATGCGAAAAGCTTTTTTGAGATATCCGAGTTCAGCAGAAGTAAAACCGGCGCGTTTAATACCAACCAAATTGAGACTTCGCACACGAGAAGGGTTGCCCTCCACAAGCATATAAGGAGGCACATCGCGATCGATCCGACTCATCCCGCCTACCATAGCCAGAGTGCCAACACGAACAAATTGATGGATACCCAAAACCCCGCCAATCACAGCTTTTGACTCAATGTGAACGTGACCGGCTAGAGAGACATTGTTAGCGATGACAACAGAATTTTCGATCGCACAATTGTGAGCAACGTGAACATATGCCATCAAGAGATTGTGATTGCCAATCACCGTAGCTTCACCTGCATTGGTAGCGCGATTGATGGTGACATATTCGCGAATCTTATTGCCATCACCGATTTTCACCCAACTGAGGGAGCCATCGTATTTTAAATCTTGGGGTTCCAAGCCAATTGCTGCGCCGGGAAAAATTTCATTGCGTTCGCCGATTTCTGTTGGCCCTTCAATTACTGCATGATGACCGATAACAGTTTCGGCACCAACTTTTACTTTTTCACCAATCACCGCATAAGCGCCTACCCGAACAGAGGGGTGCAGCTCAGCGTGGGGATGAATTACAGATGTGGGATGAATCAGGGTAGGCATTTGTGAGTTGTGTGCTGCTAATTGCTGGTTATTAATCGCTAAGTGAGAAAATTTCAAATTTTAGATCGCAAAATAACAGATTGAATCCCAATCTAAAATCTAAAATCTAAAATCCAAAATTCTCCATCACCCATTACCAGCTTTAGTCTACAAGGGAAAACATCAGTTCGCCTTCGCAAGCCAGTTGGCCGTCCACTTCAGCACGAGCCTGCATTTTACCAAAGCGACGCCGCTTGACGCATAACAGTTCCGCAGTCATCACCAGTTGGTCGCCCGGTACGACAGGACGGCGGAAACGGACGCCATCAATGCCAGCAAACACAAACAAGCTGCCTTCAATATCGGGTAACTGAGTCAAAACTATACCACCAACTTGAGCCATAGCTTCCACAATCAGTACACCAGGCATCAGAGGACGTCCTGGAAAGTGACCTTGAAAATGAGGTTCGTTGATGCTGACGTTTTTAATCCCGACTGCCAGCTTTCCCGGTACATAATCGATAATCCGGTCTACGAGTAAAAAAGGATAGCGGTGCGGCAGCAGTTTCTGAATTTCTTCGCTCGTCAAAATTGTTTTGGTAGATGTGGCAGAACCATTGCCTAATTTTACTTCTGTTGAAGTTTGGGAGTCGGGTGTGTTTACGTCAATCAATGTAGACATGAGTGGATAGATGGATGCTGGTGTGTGAGTGCAGAAGAAGGGACTGGGTAAAGTCAAAAGTCAAAAGTCAAAAGTCAAAAATCTCCTAATTCCTCATCCCCAGTCCTTGTTGTTGCAACAACCGCGCCAATTTGATATGCAGGTTGTGGCTGGCTTTGTAGGCGAGGAAGTGGGCTACCGGAAAATTTCCCAGTAAACTCAGATCGCCTACTAAGTCTAAAATTTTATGACGCACTGGCTCATTTGGAAATCGCAATGGAGGATTAATCCAACCGGACTCACCGCAAACGATCGCATTTTCCAAACTGCCTCCTTTAATTAAACCCTTGGCGCGTAACTCGTCGATCTGGTGTGCCAAACCAAAAGTACGAGCGGGAGCGATCGCCACAGCAAAACTTTCCCTGCTTGGCGACCAACTGTACCACTGATTGCCGATCGCTGGCAAGTCGAAATCAATCCCGTAGCTAAATCTAATTTCCGCCGCCGGGAATGCCGCCACAAAAGCATCGCCTTGATAAATCCAAATCGGTTCTTGGAGTAGCGCAGGCGTCTCGCCTGCGTCCGTGTGGGAGATTAACCCTGCTTGAGTTATTTCTTGAGCCCAAACTTTAGCCGAACCATCCAAAAGCGGCACTTCCGGGCCATCGATCTCAATCCGAACGTTATCCACACC
The DNA here is from genome assembly GCF_041929145.1 of Aerosakkonema sp. BLCC-F183. Classification (NCBI taxonomy): domain Bacteria; kingdom Bacillati; phylum Cyanobacteriota; class Cyanophyceae; order Aerosakkonematales; family Aerosakkonemataceae; genus Aerosakkonema; species Aerosakkonema sp. BLCC-F183. The sequence continues at coordinate 5,821 of NZ_JBHFNU010000003.1, forward strand.
CATCGCCGCCAATGCAGCCAACAAGTGTTCCACCGTGCGGACAGATACCGAGTCCTGACCCAACTGAGTCGAGAGAACAGTCTGACTGACAACATCGAGGCGTGCTGGAATTATTGGCTGTTCTGGCAAATCTACTCGCACAAAGTAGCGACCTTCACCGGGCGATGCTGGTAGGACTCGCACTTTAGTAACAGCGCCGCTGTGGAGTCCGACGCCGGACATTTCAAAGGCATTTGCTAACATTTGTTGAGCTTTCATTTTTCTTGGGGCTTCAGGACTTTGTAACTTCTCATTTAAACCAAACTAGAGATATTTTGCAATCCCATATTTGCTGCGATTTGACATATTAAAAGTTGGAATATCTCTACAATATTAATTAAATAAATGGAAGTTTTTCAAAAAAATGCCTTTTTACTCTCTATTACTCAAAATTAATAGGCAATAAAGCTGAGATTAGACTGGAGTTCCCTTTTGACAAAAAGGGGGAAGGTATGCTGGGCTTGGCTTTAAGGGTTCAAGCTCGGCCAATTACATGGGTACACTACAACCCAACTCCCAGCAAATCCAAAGCTGTTTGTTGCAGAGGAGTAGGCTGGGT
>NZ_JBHFNU010000030.1:0-30567 GCF_041929145.1 Aerosakkonema sp. BLCC-F183
GGGTGTAAGCACGATGGCTTTCAACCTCAACGGTTTCAACTTTAACCAATCGGTTGTGGATTCGCAAGGTCGCGTGATTGGAACTTGGGCTGATATTATCAACCGCGCTAACCTGGGTATGGAAGTAATGCACGAGCGCAATGCTCACAACTTCCCTCTGGATTTGGCTGCTGGTGTTTCTGCTCCGGTTGCTATGACTGCTCCTGCTATCAATGGCTAAGTTTAGTGTTTAGCTAATCGAAAAGCGCTCTCCTAAAAGGGGGGCGCTTTTTGGTTTTTATGCAAAAAGGCAATAATTTATATTGACTAATATATATAGTTATGGTATTTAAGTGAAATTCGATCGCACAATTTTTGAGTTTTCGATCGCGGAACAGAACCTAAATTTTTTTAGAAGAAAATATTAAAGCGATCGCTCTTCTAATACCTAAATTTTAAATTTTGTTAAATAGCTCGTAGAGGTTTGAATCAAAGAAGCCTGAAAATCAAAGATCTCAGAAGTAAGCAATCTGAAGTGGGTGCAGCGAGAGTTGCACCCACGCTTGTGAATAAGGAAAACTTTAATAGGTTACTTATTTCGCTTATTTTCCAATCCAAATATTTGTGGAACTTTTGATATGCCATCAGAAACAGATGCACAAGGTACAAATACTCACGCCAAAGTTCGCCTGTTGCTAGCTTTGTGGGATTTAGGAGGAGCGCAGCAGGAAGTGGCGACGGGACAGCTAACGAGAAGAATTGTACCCAAGGGTGGGAAAAAGGGAGATTTTCAAGAGCTTTTCGATGTGTTGCAGGGAGAAGGTGCGATCGAAGTTTCCAAGAAGGGATACAAAATGCCTGCAAAAGGCGTTGAGATGTTGAGCGGTATTTTGAAAAGTCCGGATTTCCGTTTTCGCAGCCAAGTTGGTGCAAAAACGGCAAATGCGCTGTTGAAGTGGATCGGCGCGGGGGGAACTCTAGGTGATGGAGGTACTGCACCAGCTGCTGCGGGTAAGGGAGTAGAGGGTGCGATCGCATCTTATGACGAGTTTAAGCAAGTAGCGTTGGATGTCTACGACAAACTCAACCGTGATTACAACTTGGATAACCTAGTGCCAATTTACAGGATACGTCGGGAGATTGGCGATCGGGTTTCGCGATCGGAGTTTAATGAGTGGATGCTGGAAATGCAGGCTAATGATGTTTTGCAACTGATGGGAGGAGCAATACCAGATAGCACCCCCGATAAACTTGAAGATTCAATTACCACCGAATTAAGCGGATTGCGCTACTATGCCAAGCGCTTGAATTCCTAAATTTTAACCTGTCTTTTTGGCAATTTTATTCCTCACACACATCGATATGACTAGCTTTGCTCCTTCTGAAATTGAAAAAATTAACGCTGCTATCCAAAGTTACAATCCTTTTGCAGTCAAAGGTGCTGCTGTTAGAATTCCTAATGTTTGGGGTCAGGCATTTCCCGATATTCCAAGTTTAAATGCCCATGCCTCCGACGCTGTTTTTCAAGCAATTAAACAAGTTTCTGTTGGTAAAGGTCAAGTAACGTCTCTCGCTATAAATGCGGAACAAGGACTAGGTAAGACACATCTTATTAGTCGCATTCGCCACCGTTTACAAGCTGATGGAGGTGCTTTATTTGTTTATGCTAGTGGCAGTAAGTTTTCTGATTTAAACCGAATTCACTACCAATTTTTACAAATTTTAGGAGATAGTTTCAATCAAATTGGTAGCCAAGGGGTAAAGCAGTGGCAAGAACTAGCTACCGCTATGTTGAACCAAGTTGTCAAAAAGCCTCTATCTCCAAAAGAAGCTATTGAAAGGTTTCCTGACATTCTGCAAGAGTATGGTATGGATAGCCTCACGCAAGAAATTTGTGAATTAAAACCGCAAATTAGCGATCCTGATATTGTACGGGCTATATTATGGACACTTTCAAAAAATCATGCACTTCACGCGATTAAATGGTTATCAGGAAATGATTTAGCTGAAGCTAAAGCAGCCTTGCTGGAACTGCCAAATCCAGATAAGGATGATAGAGAAACCAAAGCTTTCGATAAAGTTTTGCAAATATTAAGCTTGATCGGTGACTATAGTGCGCTCATTATTTGTTTCGACGAACTAGAAATATCGAAATTTGACGATGGTGGTCTTTCATTAGCACAAATAGTAGCATCTGAATTAGTTAAGAATTTGTTTGATAGCCTCAGTCTAGGAACTGGCAGTCGAGGGGTAGTAATTTTAACAGTTATGATTCCTGATATATGGACGCTGAAAATAAAAGCGCTACCAGGCGGTATACCTTATAAAGTTTCAACAGGAACTCCAGAGCCGATAGAGTTAAAACCTATAGATGCCGACTCTATAGTTGAGTTAGTCAATTTATGGATGAAAGAATTTTACCAAAGCAAAAATTTAATTCCTCACCATCCTTTATATCCCTTTGAGGAAACCAAGCTAAGAGAACTGGCAAAAGAAAGACCAGCAGTAAGAAAAGTTTTGCACTGGTGTGAAGCGCATTTTCAAGTTCCAGGCGATGGAGATGACAAAAGATTTAAAATCGATCCTGTCGAGGCCGCATTTAATAATGAATTATTAAGTGTTGAGGCATCTATAGACAACTTACTTGATGATAAAACAGCAGTTGCTAATGCTTTATCTTTGGTGTTTTGCAGGCTGATTGGTCAGACAAGAGAACAGGTAAAAATCGATAAAATTGAGGCAATTAAATCGAAAACTTCCGAAAAAAGCTACAACCTTGATTTCAAGATTATCGGTGTAGAAAACGGAAAAAATATAGCAATTGGAGTAATGGTTTTGCAATTGTCTGCTGGGATAGGTGTACAAGCTGGATTAAAACGTTTAATTGACTACAAAAAGTTTAAATTGACTCGCGGTTGCTTAGTGCGTTCTAAACAAATTAATGACACCGCTGCTAAAGCCAACGCCTATTTAACAGAACTTTTATCCCCTCAGTTGGGCGGCGAATGGGTAAAACTTACTAAAGACAACATTAAACCGCTGCTAGCTATTCAGTCTGTTTATTTGAGTCGGTTAGATTACGAACTGAGTGAGGAACAGATTTTTGAGTTTATTGCTAACAGAACAGAAATAGCTAATAATTATCTCATTTGCGAGATTTTGAGCGATCCATCTGGGATAATTCCTACAGGTTTAGCACCACAATGAGGCTATCAAATTCAATTAGAATTAAAAGGCTAAGAGATAATCGCTACCGAGGAGTTTATGAGTACCTTACCAACAAAACTACCTACTGATACTTGGGTTGTAGCAACATGGGATGAATTTATCCAAACTGTTGAAGACCCTGCTTATCAAAAAGCGAAAGGCTATTACTACAAAGGACAAATGAGGATTGAAACCATGTCAGTAGGCCCAGATCATGCCAAGGATAATGGAATTATTGCTACTACTGTTACCTTGTTCGGTGCTATCAAAGGTATACCTCTCAATTGCTTAGATAATTGTAGCTATCGAAAAACAGGTATTCGTGAGTGCCAACCAGATATATCATATTATGTTGGAGAACGATCGCAACTTGCTCCCACAGGCACATCAATTGCCAACCTCGACGTTATTCCACCGCCAGACATAGCGATCGAAATATCTGATAGCACATTGGCAGATGATAAAGGTGAAAAACGTTTACTTTATGAAGATACGGGAGTGGCGGAATATTGGATAGTTGATGTACAAAAAGCTGAAATAATTGCTTTTGAAATTATCCCGAACGGCGGAAGCAGAAGAATTACTCAATCTCAAATATTACCTGGCTTAGAAATGGCGGTATTAGAAGAAACATTGCGGCGCAGTCGCCAAATGTCACACTCGCAAGTAGTAGCTTGGTTATTAACTCAATTTCAATCATAAAAGTTGTATGTCATCATTCTATCTTGACAATGCACTGAGGCTACCTGCGCCAGATGTAGAAGCGTTAATTCAAGGGCGATCGATCTCTGCTACACCTCGATCTTTTCTTGATGTAGGAAAAGTATTTGCTCTTTATCCTACAGATGTCTCGAATAACTTGTTACCAGTCGAACAGCAGTATCGATCGAGCTTTTTAACCGTTGCCAAAAACACCATTTCCCAATTACACCCTGAAGGAGTAATCATTAAAGCTTGGGCTAGATGCGAATTGTGCCAAATTCTCGATAAATCTGAAGCATTAGAAGTTTTATCACCGCTAACAATTTGGACGATAGACGCATTGCAACAAATCCTCGCCAAACGTCCCTATATTTTTCTAGCTTATCTGCGCGTTTATTTGCTACCAGAATCACTGGTAATGTCTGCGGATAGCCAGGGGCAATTTGTGGCTTTACCTAAATCTATCAGTGTTAGCGATAATTCGCCAATTTTGAGCGAGCGCATTTTCTCCCAACGCCGTCACCAGCTAGAACATCGACTTCCACCAGAACATCCAGAATTGGAAGAATTGCAAAGTGAGATCGCGCAACTCTCCCTTATCCAATCAGATGCTAAAAAACTAGATGAACAACTTAAATTATTTTTAGGCTGGTCTGAATTTACAACGTTAGATAACTACGATCGAAATTTAGATTGGATTAATAAAATAGCCAAAGTTGGAAATTCCAGCGATGGTGACGAATTTGAAAAAATAGTTCGTAAAAGCTTCATCAAACTTGGATTCTCCAACTCCAATAAAAACCCAAAAGCAAGCCTCGATCCAAATTCAACTGGTGGTGCTGGTGGGTTAGATTTCTATTGCGAAACACCTTATCAAGTCGTAGGCGAATGCAAAGCTACAAAAACGGAAATAGTAACTGATGGAACGCCAGCACAACTTGTCAAGTTGGGATACAAGCACCTTCAAGAGGAATATGACAATTGCATCAAAATAATTCTGGCTGCTGGTGAATTAAATAATCACGCTAACAAAACCGCTATCGGCAACAAAATGAATGTAATACGACCTGAAACTTTACAAAGATTAGTTGAACTTAAAGCAAATTATGAAGGCTCAATTAACTTGCTAGATTTGAAGAAGTGTTTACAAAGCGAACCATTTGGTATAGTAGATGATAAAGTAAACGCTTACATAGAGAAAGTTAAGCAAGATATCAAGCTGCGATCGCATATTGTCGAAGCAGTCAAACAACTGGGTGAATCAGGGAGCGGACATTTAACAGCCGAAGTTCGTGTCCAATATAATGCTGTGTTTAAGGAAAAGGAACAAACCTTTAAGCCAGAGGATTTACGATTGGTTCACGAATTACTTTTAGAACTTTCTTCGCCTTTAGTTGGTTATTTAGGACGTAAAAAAGGTAATGATTGGCAGAGCGATCGCTTTTACTTTCTCCGTGATTTGATTATAGAAAATTTATGAAATGTCTAACCTCCAAAAATGGACAAACCAAACCAGGGTTAGTTACAGTAACCCTAGAAAGAGACGAATCGATCGTCATTATCAAAAAAGTACCAGCCGAAGTTTGCGATAACTGCGGCGAATATTACTTAAGTGATGATGTTACAGCGCAAGTATGGCAACGGACAGAAATAGGAATGAAGAAGGGAGCATAAGTAGAAATTATTCAATATGCAGTGTAAAAATTTTATATTTTAGAAATTAAGCTAATGAATAAAACAAATGAAAAAAGCATCGAAGAAATTTTTTCTGAGGGAACCTCGATCGAGCTTTGAATCGAGCAGTCCAGAAAGCTGTTTGGAAACACAAAGTTTTAGGTAATCCCATAGCTGCGTGGCGAAATGGTAAAGTAGTCTGGATACTTCCTGAAGAAATTTCTATCCCAGAGAATTCATCGTCTTTAAATAACCAGTATAAATAGGCGGTAATTGCGGTAAATTAATTTTATATAGGGAGCGCTTCTACTTTCTGCGCGAGATGTCAAGCGACTGAGGTAAAATGAAAATTATACTTGAAAATGCAGCAACGATACAAGATATGGATGATATTCAACCGGGAACCCTTGAGAAACTGGCCAAATTGCAAAGTCAGTATCCTGGAGCGGTAGATATATTTAAATTGAAAGATTGTCAGAATCCAGGTGAAGCTGATAATGCAGTTGAGAAATATATCGAATTGGTTTACAGTAAACTAAACTTGCGATCGTACCTTGTGCAGTTAGTCAAGGATATTTTAAAGAAAAGTAATACAGAAAGTGTTAAGTTTAGTGAATTGCAAATCTTTTATGCCAGTGCTGACGCACCACCGCCTTTTTTAAATCGGGAAGAATTGCACGGGGTACTGATGGAACTTTGCTCGCCCCTGACAGGCTACTTAGGATGTGATGAAGGTGAGGATATCGATAGCGATCGCTTTTACTATCTGCGGGACTTAGAAGTAATATAAAAACATTTTTCCGGATCGGGATGAGTTAAATAAGTAAAATTGCTGCAATTTGGCATATCCACCTGTACAGCAAACTCAAGCAGACAGAAAACAGCTATTGTAGAGAGGTTTCCGCAAACCTCTTTACAATATCTTGGTGTTAAGCTCGATCGCTGCTAAAATCAATATTTCGATCCTCAGTACAACCTTATGGGCAACATCTTCGGTCATCTATTTCGCATCACTACATTTGGCGAATCCCACGGCGGCGGCGTGGGAGTCGTAATTGATGGTTGCCCACCCCGACTGGAAATATCTGCCGAAGAGATTCAAGTAGAATTAGACAGGCGGCGTCCGGGACAAAGCAAAATCGTCACTCCGCGCAAAGAAAGCGACACCTGCGAAATCCTTTCAGGCGTGTTTGAAGGCAAAACGCTGGGAACGCCGATCGCAATTTTGGTGAAAAATCAAGATACGCGCCCGCAAGATTACGATGAAATGGCACAGAAATATCGCCCTTCCCACGCCGATGCTACCTACGACGCTAAGTACGGTATCCGCAACTGGCAGGGTGGCGGCAGATCCTCAGCACGAGAGACAATAGGCAGAGTGGCAGCAGGCGCGATCGCTAAAAAAATTCTTAAACAGTTCGCTAACGTAGAAATAATCGGCTATGTTAAGCGAATTAAAGACCTAGAAGGCGTCGTCGATCCTAATACCGTCACGATGGAACAGGTAGAAAGCAACATAGTCCGCTGTCCGGATGGCGAATGTGCCGATCGGATGATCGAACTAATCGAAGAAGTGCGGCGAGCCGGCGATTCGATCGGCGGCGTTGTAGAATGTGTGGCGAGGAACTTACCTAAAGGCTTAGGCGAGCCAGTATTCGATAAACTAGAGGCAGACCTAGCGAAGGGTGTTATGTCCTTGCCTGCGAGTAAAGGGTTTGAAATAGGCTCTGGATTTGCAGGTACGCTGCTTACGGGCAGCGAGCATAATGATGAATTTTATATCGACTCCAGCGGCAATATTCGCACTGCGACTAACCGTTCTGGTGGCATTCAGGGTGGCATTTCTAACGGCGAAAACATTATTATGCGAGTGGCATTCAAACCTACAGCTACTATTCGTAAAGAGCAGCGTACCGTGACTCGTGAAGGCGAACAGACAACACTCGCCGCCAAAGGACGGCACGATCCTTGCGTTTTACCTAGAGCCGTGCCTATGGTAGAAGCAATGGTTGCTTTAGTGCTGTGCGATCATTTGTTACGGCACCAGGGGCAATGCGGCACCTTGAAATTTGAAGATGCAGATGGAAACTAGCCCTTCTTCCGAATTTGTTGTTCAGTTCTGGGGCGTCCGAGGTAGCATACCCACCCCTGGAAACCAAACCGCACGCTATGGCGGCAACACCTCCTGTATAGAAATGCGGGTAGGTGGCAAGCGCCTCATCTTTGACGGCGGTAGCGGCTTGCACGTATTGGGTAGAACTTTACTTAAAGAAATGCCTGTAGAGGCATATATGTTTTTTACCCATTACCACTGGGATCACATCCAAGGAGTGCCCTTTTTTACCCCAGCTTTTATCAAAGGCAATTGCTTCCATATATATGGAGCGGTGCCGCAAGATGGGGGTTCGATGAAACAGCATTTCATCGAAAGAGTACTCCATCCGAATTCCCCAGTGCCTCTAGAAGGAATGCAGGCAGATTTGAAATTCTACGATATGGTATGCGGGGATACCATAACCTTAGATGATATTACTATTGAAACAGGGCCGCTCAACCACCCGAATGGCGCGATGGGATATCGAGTGACATGGCAGGGACACTCAGTATTTTACTGCACCGATACAGAACATTTCCCCGATCGCATGGATGAAAATGTGCTGCACCTAGCCCGCGAAGCAGACTTTTTGATTTACGATTCCATGTACACCGATGCCGAGTATCATAACCCAAAATCTCCCAAAGTGGGCTGGGGACACTCTACCTGGGAAGAAGGAGTAAAAATAGCTGAGGCAGCTGGGGTGAAAACATTTGTGAAATTTCACCACGAACCCGGTCACAGCGATGATTTTCTCGATCAACTCAAAGAGAAAATGTTAGCAGTTTCCCCCACTGCTGTGCTAGCTCAAGAGGGAATGATTTTGAAAGTGGTGTGAAAAAGTCAAAAGTCAAAAGTCAAAAGTCAAAACTCGAAAATCAAAAGTCAAAAGTCAAAAGTCAAAACTCGAAAATCAAAAGTCAAAAGTCAAAAGTCAAAAGTCAATCGGGAATTTTAGATTTTAGATGGGAAGAAAATCTAAAATCTAAAATTCTGATTGGGAGAGAAGCTGGAATGACGACAACAACGGATGCAAGAGAGTCGCTACCTTTACCCCCCGGTAATTTTGGTTTGCCGTTGATTGGGGAAACAGTCAGCTTTTTGCGCGATCGCAACTTTGTAAATAAGCGCCAAAAAAAATATGGGCAGATTTTCAAAACCCACATCATGGGGCGTCCTACCATATTTATGACAGGTGCGGAGGCGAACCGCTTCATCTTATCTAGCCATATGGATCGGTTTTCTTGGCGGGAAGGTTGGCCCGATACCTTCAAGGAACTGCTGGGCGAGTCGCTATTTTTGCAAGAAGGAGCGGAACATCAGCGCAACCGCAAATTGCTCATGCCAGCTTTTCACGGTAAAGCGCTGGGCAACTACCTGAGCGTCATGGAACGGATTACCCAGAATTATTTGCAAAAATGGGAGCGTCTGGGCAGCTTTGTTTGGTTTCCACAATTCAAACAACTGACTTTTGAAATTGCCAGTTTTCTACTTATCGGTAGCGAACCGGGAGAGCAGACAGCGCAACTGAGTCAATGGTTTACCGAACTAACTGATGGCTTTTTTACAGTGCCTTTGCGTTGGCCTTGGACTACCTACGGGCGGGCATTGCGGGCACGCGATCGCCTCCTCGCACACATCGAAAAAGCCGTGCTGCACAGGCAGCAAGAACCCGCACAGGATGCTTTGGGGTTGCTAGTTCAGAGTCGCGATGAAGAAGGCAACGGCTTGAGTATGCAAGAACTCAAAGTCCAAGCGCTGCTGATGCTGTTTGCAGGACACGAGACAACCACATCCATGCTCACTTCGTTTTGCATGGCACTAGCACAGCACCCCGACGTATGGACACGCGCCCGCGCCGAACAACAAAAGCTGGTGGGGAATGGTTCCCTGACGATCGAACAGATCAAACAAATGACCTATCTAGAGCAAGTGCTGCGGGAAGTGGAACGGCTTTATCCTCCAGTGGGCGGTGGTTTTCGCTGTGCGATCGAGCCATTTGAATTTAACGGTTATTATGTTCCCAAAGGTTGGCAGATTACCTACCGCATCCCGGAAACCCATCAAGATAGCCGCATTTTTAGCCAACCCGAACAATTCGATCCCGATCGTTTTAGCCCAGAACGCGCCGAACATAAAAAACAAGAGTTTAGCTTGGTAGGGTTTGGCGGTGGGCCGCGTATTTGTCTGGGGATAGCTTTTGCCCAAATGGAAATGAAAATTGTGGCGGCGCACCTGCTGCGTAACTATACCTGGGAATTGCTGCCCGAACAAAATCTCAGCTTGGATGCGGTGCCGATGCTGCACCCACGGGATGGGTTGCGGGTCAATTTTCGGCGGATTTAACTAAGCCGATGGAGTGTTCTAAATATTTATTGAAAACATACCCATTTATACCCAATTAATATAATATGGGTAGATGAAATTATCAGAATACGAATTTATGGTTGGCGGAGGGCAAAACGAAAAACAGAGAAAATCATTGCCGAACTGCATTATGATGGGAGAAAGGAATGAGGTTGGTAGAGCGTCATATTATTAAAATAGGTCATAAATTCTACAAAGAAATAGACGATTTAGCATGGCGTTCCAAGAACCTTTATAACTACGCCAACTATTTAGTGAGGCAGTCATTTATTTGTGAAAACAAATACCTGAATAATGCTGCGGTTTTTCACTTAGTAAAACATCATGAGTCTTATACTGCTTTACCAAGAAAGGTCAGCAATCAAGTATTGATGGTTTTACACCGAAATTGGAAATCGTTTTTTGAAGCACAAAAAGCTTATAAACAAAACCCTTCAAGGTTTCAAGGTCGCCCAAAGTTACCGAAATACAAAGATAAAGGCAAGGGACGAAACCTTGTAATTTACGAACAAGGAGCAATTTCCAAACCTCTACTAAAAAAAGGAGTAATTAAATTATCTCAAACTGAAATAAGCTTGACTACAAAAGCAAACGATGTTAAAGAAGTGCGCCTAATTCCTCAGTGTGGGCAATATGTAATTGAAGTGGTGTATTCTCAAGACATAAATCCACAACAATTGAACCCTAATTGGGTAGCAGGTATTGATATAGGTCTAGATAATTTAGCGGCCTTAACTTCAAACAAGCAGGGATTCAAACCAGTTCTTGTTAACGGGCGACCACTGAAATCTATCAACCAACAATACAACAAAACCAAAGCTCGTTTGCAATCGCACCTGATGGACAACGCTAAAACATCACGTCGCATTCAAGCTTTGACTTGTCAACGCAACAACCGAATTGATAATTATCTACATAACGCTAGTAGATGGATTATTGATTACTTGGTTAGCGTTGGTATTGGTACATTAGTTATTGGAAAAAACGACCAATGGAAACAAAAAATCAACTTGGGCGCAACAACTAATCAGAACTTCGTGAGTATCCCCCATGCACGATTTATCGAGCAATTAAAATACAAAGCTGAATTAGTTGGGCTCGCTATTTTGATTAATGAAGAAAGCTATACTTCGGCTTCATCGTTTTTAGACTTAGATCCAATCCCGGTTTATCAAGAAGGCGTAAAACATAGCTTTAATGGTAGACGGATCGAAAGAGCTTGGTATAAATCTGCCAATGGAAAACTTATCCATGCAGATATCAACGCCAGTCTGAACATAATAAGAAAGGTAGTCCCTGCGGCTTTTAGCTTAGGGATAGAGGGTATTGCAGTTTGCCCTTCTCGGATTACTCCGGGTAAAGTAGCAATTTAGGATATTTGTCCATAAAGCTACTAACTGTGAATGGGCAGTAAAATTTGCGAGGGGAAATTCGCGCCACTTTGTACTGTCACGGTAATAATTTGAGCGTCAATTAAACGAGTTTCGGCAGGTAAGTCACCAGTTCCGGGGTTGACGGGATAAGCGGGAAAGCAAGCTGCACTCAAACTCAGGCGCAATCGATTACCTCTGGCAATTCTCATACAAGTTGGTTGAAGGGAAATTGTCAACGGTGCTGTTTTTCGATCGGGTTCGACTCGCACGTATCCTTGCGTAAAATTGTAGACGCTGCCATTAGTTTGCACTTGGGAAAGTACGGCACACAAATCAAAACTCGGTTTATCTGCTGTGCAGTAAACTTCTACCGCCACGTCTCCAGCTATGTGCAAATCTTCTGTTAACGGTGGCGATGTGTAAGTTACAACATCTGTACGACAGTCGATCGCACTGCGATCGAACGCACCGGGCGGATTGCTAGCATGACCTCCCAAAGCGGGAACCGGTCGCCAAGGATCGTGTACGAATACATCCTGGGATTTTAGATTTTCTGCTGCTTGCTCTTTTCTGACTAATTTACCCGCGTCATCCCGCAAATTGGCTAAACCGTTACTTGACAAAAATAAAGGTTGATGATTATTTGTCGGCCATTTTTCAAAAGATTGCCACAAATTACTGCCCATTTCAAATAGACACACCGGTAATTCTTTCAATAATCCCGTATCTTTGCCTTTAAGAAATTGGTCAAACCAGCGAATTTGCAAAAGATCGATCGGATTGACAGCAGCCGCACCGTAGTCTAACGCACCTACTTTCCGTCCCCAAGGTAGATGCGCCCAAGGGCCAATTAACAAATATTGAGGAAAAGCGCTGCGGGATGCCATTTCTTTATATAAATGCAGCGTACCGCGCAGGTAAGTATCGAACCATCCCCCCATATGCAACATGGGCATATCTACTTTTTGAAAATAGCTTTTTGGTGCAAGTTTTTGCCAATATTTATCCGGTTTGGGATGATTTAACCAATCGTGATAAAAAGAGTCAGGTGCTAGAGTTTTCAATATTTCCGGATGGGCGGGAATTAAGTCAGATAAAGGTAAATTGCGATAAGCGCTGTAAAGAGCTTGATAAGTTTTTTCATCTTTTTGCAAACGAGCGGTTTCTGCTGCTAGCTGAATCGCCCAACTCAAGTTATCTTGCCAACGAAATGCTCCGCCTTCATAAGCCCAATCGGTATATAAATCGTAGCCAATCATCGCAGGGCAAATAGTTTTTAAGGCGGGTGGCTTTGCGGCGGCGGCATAGAGTTGGGTCATGCCTTGGTAGGAAAAACCATACATCCCGACTTGGCCACTGCTACCGGGTAGTTGCGCTGCCCAATTAACAGTATCGAAACCGTCTTCTATTTCGCGGGCAAACAGTTTAAATTCGCCTTCTGATGTACCGCGTCCGCGCACATCTTGAATGACGACGATGTAACCTTGGGATGCGTACCAAGAGGGGTGGGCGTAGACGACTGTAGATGCGATCGCTCTCCCATAAGGTTGCCGCATCAGCAATACCGGATAAGTACCTTTGCTATCGGGTCGGTAGATATCGGCAAAAAGACGCACCCCGTCTCTGGTTAACATCGAAACTGTTTCTTTGGTCATTGGGTATTGGACATTGGGCACTGGTCTTGCTAGGTAGGGTGGGCATTGCCAACCTACTCGCTTAAGTAGCAAAAATACCATAAGAAATAACGCATGACCAATGACTCATAACTAATGACTTATTATTTAGCAGGGAACCAACGCATCTGCACGACCGAGAACTCTTAAATCCTCCTCATCCAATTCCACGGGTGTGCCGCTGCGGATCAATTCTACAAAGTCTTCGTTGGGAACCATAAAACAAAGGGCGTATAAACGTTGGGAACCTGTATTTTCAATTACGTGAGTTGCGGTTGGCGGTACTAATATGCTGTCTCCGGCGCGGATAGGGACTGTTTTGCCATCGCAGCTTGCTCTGCCTTCTCCTTTGAGGATAAAAAACATTTCTACAGCTAGATTATGTCGATTGGGGGGAGTTTTACCGCCGACATCAAAAATTTCTACGCACAAAGTTAAGGATACATTAGCACTTGCCGGATCGAAGACGATCGCTAACCGATTGGTATCGCGAGGACTGATGCGATACGCTTGATAGTCTCTGGGAGATTTAGCGACCGGAATCATGCAACGATTATTCATTTATTATGCGTCCTTTGTTATCGATCGGTTGTCAGTTGTCAGTTGTCAGTTGTTAAGAAATGACAACTGACAAGTAACTAATTAGTAATTGCTTTTAAGATAGCTTGAGAATCGGTGACGAAACCAAAACATTGTTTGACGTTATAAAGAGTGGCTTGCCAGCAATACTCCGGTGAAGTAGTGGCAGTGCAATCTTTGACTAAAATGCAATCATAACCGAGGAAATTAGCGTCTTGCAGTGTCGCCATTACGCATTGATCTGCATTCACTCCCCCAAAAAATAAAGTAGTTTTTCCCAGATTCCGCAGGATACTATCCAAAGGTGTATCCCAAAAACCGCTCATTCTGTATTTATCGACACGGATATCTTCTGGTTTTTGTTGTAATTCATCGACAACAGCAGCTGCCCAACTGCCGGCGATCAGAACTTTAGCACCGTTGCCCGGTAGAGGATCGCCCAAACCAACACCATCGCCTGTAGGATTGTAAACGTGGCGCAGTCCGGCACTAATATTCATTAAGTCGGGACGGTTTCCCCAGTTAAGCCAAATTACGGGAACTTTGACATTTCGCAATTCTGGTAGGAGTGTTTGGAGGGGATTGATGGGAGTGCGTGCGGGTGTTACGTCTACGCCTATATGCGCCAACCAGCCATCGGGATGACAGAAATCATTCTGCATATCAATTACTAATATGGCGGCTTTTGCCAAATCCAGGCGCAGGGTTTTCGTTTCTGTCGCCAGGGTAATCGGTTGCGGTTCTACGGGTGGGCGGGTGATATCGGCTATTTCGGCATCAACTGCCCAAGCATTCGGGGGTACGCCCAAGGTACGCAGAGGGATCATAATAGTTTTGAGTTTTGAGTTTTGAGTTACAGGTTTGTTGTAGCTCAAAATCGAATTACACTTATATGTTGAATACTACTTTTTAGCGCCAAAACTCGTAAAATTTTCTAAATTCTTAATTTCAAGGTAAATTGCGTGACTTTTACTCTCCAGCAAGCTTTGATTCCGGTCGATCGCGGTTACTCTACCGTTGATGTGCAAGTGGTGGACGATCGCATCGCGGCGATCGCCCCCCATCTAGAGGCGATCGGTACTGTTGTAGATTGTCAAAACAAACTGCTACTCCCAGGTTTTGTCAACGCCCACACCCATTCCTCGGAAATGTGGCAGCGAGGAGCAATTCGTCCCGTTCCGCTGGAATTGTGGTTGGCGGAACTGTACGACTTTATACCCCTGGAAATCGAACATATTTACTTGACTGCTTTGGGTACGGCAGTAGAAACTTTATTGTCTGGAGGTACAAGCGTTGTCGATCACTTGGTTTTGATTCCTGGGAAAGAAATTGAAACTATTGCAACTGCGGTTCGCGCTTACAAAGAAGTTGGTATCCGCGCTTTTGTTGCCCCTCTCATTCAAGATGAATCTCTGACGGCTGGCGTTCCCTCTGGGGGTACGGAACAGGAACACGATGCTTATATTCGCTCGACAAGCGCAACTTTAGCATTAATACAAGATGCTGTAAATAAATTTCACAACCCGTCGGAAGGGGTGTATATTTTGGTTGCGCCAACGGGAATTCAATTGTGTTCGGATGCTTTGTTTACTGGGTGTGTAGAATTGAGCGATCGCTACAATCTTTGCCGCCATTCTCACCTGCTGGAAACGAAAGCTCAAGTATTGCTCGCGCAAGAAAAATACGGCTGTAGCGCCGTCGAACATTTGAAAAGGCTCGGCTATCTCAGTCCGCGCACTTCTTTAGCGCACTGCGTTCATTTAACCGATGACGATATCGCTATTTTGGCAGAAACTCAATCTACTGTTGTACACAATCCCCTCAGCAATCTGCGCTTGGGTAGCGGTATCGCACCGATTTTGAAATATCGGCAAGCGGGAGTAAATGTTTCTTTTGGTTGCGATGGTTCTGCCAGTAACGATTCGCAGGATTTGCTAGAAGCTATTAAAATTGGTTCTCTCCTCCACAACGTTACTGATTTAGATTATCAGCATTGGATAACGCCGCGTGAATCTGTAGAAATGGCATCTTTCGGCGGTGCTAAGGGATTGAACGTAGCAGATGAACTCGGTTCGCTGACTGTGGGGAAAAAAGCTGATTTTGTACTTTACGATCTTACCAATTTGTCGCTGTTGCCGCGCACCGACCCGATTGGTTTGTTGATTTTGGGGCGTCCGACTCAGGTAGTTGACAGCGTTTGGGTGAATGGTAAAAAAATTGTTGCGAATGGGCAAGTGACAGCTATTGATGTGGATAATTTAAGGAAGGAATTGTTCGATCGCAGCCAGTGGGTGACAAATCGTCAGTCTCAAACGCTTGATGAAATTGAAGCTCGTTATCGTAAGGTGATGGGATTGTCAGAAAAAAGCGGTTATTCTTAATTAGTTAGCAGTCAGTTGTCATTAGTTAATGAAAATAAACAATAATTAATGACAACTGAAAAATGACAAGCGAAAGAAATAAATTTCAATTTCGACTAGAGCGAGGATAAAAATTCATGAATAGAGAACAAAGACGGAAAGCGGCGAAAAATAAAGATAAGGGTAGTCAAGGTATTTTTGGCGGCTACAATAATTTGCCATCAGATGCTTTATCTTATGCGCTGTCGCTGCACAAAAGCGGACAATTGGCGCAGGCACAAACTATTTACGAACAAATACTTCAGTCGGAACCAAAAAATCCCAAGGCATTGAATGGTTTGGGTTTGCTCAAGTCGCAAAGAGGTGATGAAAAAGGGGCGATCGGTCTCATTTCTGCTGCTGTAAATGCGGAACCGGAAAATGTGGGATATTTAAATAATTTGGGAAATATATACAGAACAAAAAGGCAAGTTGATGAGGCTATTGAATGTTATCAAAAGGCCAGAAAAATTAATCCCAAATATGCGGAGACTCACTTTAATTTGGGTGTGGCGTTCACAGAAAAAGGGATGGTAAAGGAAGCGATCGAAGCTTTTGGAAACGCGGTGACTTTGAATCCGCAACATCCACGCGCTCATGTGGCGATGGGGCATTTATTTTTGGGAATTGGTTTGTTAGATGAAGCGATCGCATCTTACCAAAAAGGTCTATCGGTGGTGCCAAATTTCTTTGAAGCGCTCACATCTTTGGGGATGGCATTTTATCGGAGAGGCGATTTGAAATCGGCACAATCGGCTTATCAAAAAGCTTTGGAAATGAATCCTTACTCTACAGAAGCTCTTTCTAATATCGGTGCTGTTTTCTACGAACAAGGTAGAGTTGATGTGGCGCTTGCTTGTTATCGAGAAGTTGCTAAGTTAGAGCCTAAGAATCCCGATACTCAGATTAACATCGGTTTTATTTTGAATCAACAAGAACAAAATGAAGAAGCGGTAGAATGTTATAATAAGGCGCTAAAACAAGAACCAAAATCTCTCAAAGCAATGGCGGGTTTAGGTGAGGTATTCGCTAAGCAATCTCAATGGAATGAAGCAATAAAAGTTTATCAAAATATTCTCAAAATCAACGCAAATTCGGCTGAAGCTTGCGTGAATTTGGGGATTGGTTTGCGGGAAACTGGCGATGTCGAGGGAGCGATCGCACAATTCGATCGAGCCAGAAAAATCGATCCTAAAAATGTTAAAGCCTACGCGCATCTCGGTTTAGCGCTGCAAGAACGAGATAAAGCGGATGAAGCTTTATCGATTTTTGATTACTCCGGATTGGTGTCGAAATACCAATTCGATCGATTGTCAGGATGGGATGATTTAAGTGCTTACAATGCTGATTTAAAAAACTATATCTACAATCACCCTACTTTACTGAAAGATCGGATGGGGAAACCGATAAACAAAGGTCGGCAAACTTACGAAATATTTACCGATCGCACACCAGTTATGGTAGCATTACAGGAAATGGTAAATACTCATATTCGCGATTATTTAAGCAAATTCGTCACCGATGCCAAAAATGGTTATTTTTCTCAACTTCCATCGCAATGGAAATTGAGCGGTTGGGCTGTAGTGTTGGAACCGGAAGGATTTCAGAATTCCCATATTCACCCGGAAAGTTTTGTCAGCGGCGTTTATTATATTCAAATTCCGGATGCTGTGAAACAAAATAATCATGGTGAAGGCAATTTGAGTTTTGGAAATCTGTTTCCCAAGGTAGAAGAACAAGAAAAAATAGAAAAATATACTGTGAAACCAGAAGAAGGGTTGCTGGTTCTTTTTCCCTCCTATTTCTGGCATTCTACAATTCCGTTTAGCGGCGATAGCGATCGGGTTTGTATTTCTTTTAATGTCATACTTGGGTAAAGTGAGAAACCGGGTTTGTTAAGGAAATATCTAGAACTCTGGACTGGAATGAGTAAGAAACCCGGTTTCTCGCCCAAGCATCTCAACCTAAAGAGGAATTTTATGATGATTCTGGAAAATGACAGCACAGATAAGTCGCGATCGAATGATGACGAAGATCCGAAAAATCCAATTCCCACAGCTGCGGAAGAAGGATTTACTCCCGAAGAGGAGAAAGCCTTGCTGGAAAAGTGCGATCGCTTAATCGAAAAGTTTGAGGAACAAATGGAAGAAGAGGACAATTCAACCGATTTTCCAACACCGACATATCGCCTTTTTCCTGAATAAAAAACTCAGATTGCGTAGGGTGTGTCAGAGCGATAAAATTAATGATTATCCGGCAAATTATGCTAATTGACGCACCTTACAACTACAATTAATTTTGACTTTTGACTTTTGACTTTCAATATATGGAAATCAACATTCCCGATGTGGTAGCTGAGGTGACAGTAGCATTTCAGCGTTACGAAAAAGCCTTGATTAGCAATGACGTTGCTGTCCTTGACGAACTGTTTTGGAAAAGTCCCCAAGTTGTGCGCTATGGAGTAACGGAAAATCTATACGGTTATGATGCGATCGCCAATTTTCGCAGTAACCGATCGCCCGCTAATTTAGAAAGAGTGTTGCTGAATACAATTGTCACAACTTACGGACGAGATTTCGCCACAGTAAATACAGAATTTAAGCGACCGCCAACAAGCGATCGGATCGGACGCCAAAGTCAAACCTGGATGAGAACTGAAGAAGGGTGGCGCATCGTTAGCGCCCACGTTTCATTTTTAATGGTTAATGGTTAATTGCTAATTGTTAATAGTTCATTGTTCATTGTTTCCCAACTTTCTGGTATTATTTATTGTGTTACAGTTGGGACTTTACCTCGTAACAGTTAGCAGTCAAAAGTAAAAAGTACAGATTTTTTAAATTTTGACTTTTTTATTTTACCGAGCTTGTAGTCCAAGCGTTTCTTCTTTATTTTGACTTTTGACTTTTGACTTTTGACTTTTGACTTTCGTAGCCCCTTTTTAAACAGGCAAGAACAATGACATACGCTGTTGGAATCGACTTGGGAACGACAAATTCTGTCGTATCTATCTTTCGCCGAGGAGTGGTACAAACTATTGCAATTGACGGTCGTTCTACCATACCTTCTGTAGTTTCTGTGCGGGAAGATGGCAGCATATTGGTGGGGAGTACCGCCAAATCAAGGTTATTGCTAGACCCTGCGAACAGCGTCGCTTCGGCAAAGCGTTTCATGGGAAATCGCCACAAATTCTACAATGTCGGTGGCAAATCTTTATCTCCTGTCGATATTGGCAGTATGGTGCTTTCTCGAATTGTAGAAAGTACGCGCACAACGCTGGGTGAAGAGATCCGCGACGCTGTAATTACGGTTCCCGCTTATTTTACCGACGCGCAAAGAGAAGATACCAGACGCGCTGGCGAACTGGCGGGATTGAACGTATTGCGCCTCATTCCCGAACCTACCGCAGCAGCGATCGCCTACGGTTTAGATAAAGGTAAAGACCAAACTATTATGGTTTATGACCTGGGTGGCGGCACTTTTGATGTGTCAATTTTGCGCGTGCAAGGCAATCGCTTCGAGGTCAAAGGTGTAGGCGGAGATACTAATTTGGGCGGCGATGATTTCGATCGAACTATTATAAATTGGGCTAGCGAACAGTTTAAAATTCAAACGGGAATTGACTTGCAAAGCGATAATAGCCGCTTGGGAATTATCGCACGACAACGCCTCAAAGATGCTGCTGAAACTGCGAAAATAGAACTTTCTGTAAGTGACTCTGCTACGATCGCAATTCCGGATTGTTTGGGTCATGCGTTGGAATTGGAACTTTCTATTTCTGAATACAACAATTTAATCGCACCGCTATTGCAACGCACAGTCAATTGCATGAAATCGGTTTTGCAAGATGCGCGTTTGCAACCGGAAGATATCGATCGCGTTATTCTCGTCGGCGGTTCCACCAAAAACCGCGCCGTGAGGGAAATTGTCGCGAGGGAAATCAAAGAACCTTACACAAGCGATCGCGTGGACGAAGTAGTGGCCCACGGTGCTGCGATCGCCGCCGCTAATCTTTCCTTACCCGATGAAGTTTCTCTCGATGTGTTTGATGTTACGGCGCATTCTCTGGGCATTTCCATGCTCAACTACAAGGAAGAGTTAGTTTTCAAGCCGATCGTTCCCCGACAAACCACCTATCCTTGCAAGCGCGGTATAATTGGCTACACTAATCGCCCCCTGCAAAACGAAATTGACATACCCGTTTTTCGCGGCGAAAATACCGACCCCAACTACAACGATTATCTTGGCATACTTTCCTTACCAGTATCGCCACCGCAGTCGGAAATTGTGCCTGTTGCCGCTATTTTCGACCTAGATGCTGATGGTATCATCCACTTCACGGCGGTACAATTGCCACCTGGATCGCAAAGCCAATCTATTATCGAAAACGCTAGAGAAAATAAAGGTATTGTAGACTTAAATGCGGTAGAAGCTTTAGTCAAAAGTGGCGAAGCGCAAACAAAGATGGCGCAAATTAACAGTAGGTAATTTACCCAATTCCCCAAACTTTAAAATGACTATAATTCCCAAACACAGTCCCTATATTGTCGGCATCGATCTGGGTACATCCAATTCTGCGATCGCAGTTTTTATCAAAGGAGAAGCTGAGATAATCCCGATCGACGGCAATAAAACCCTGCCATCAGTTTTTAGTGTGCGTGCAGATGGCGAAATATTAGTAGGAAAAGCAGCACGCAATCGGTTAATTCTCGACCCCGAAAATACGGTTGCTTCTATTAAGCGCGAAATGGGAGAAAATTGGACAAAAGAGTTTAAAGGTTTACCGGGAAAAGTTTACACCCCTATCGATATTACTGCGGAAATTTTAGCAAAATTAGTTAATAGTGCCCAACAAGCAGGTACGGTAGATTTGCTGGGTACTCCCCGTGCGGCAGTGATTTGTATTCCCGCCAATTTTGATGACGCCCAGAAAACAGCTACTCTAGAAGCGAGTAAGTTGGCTAATTTGGAAGTGGTCTATTTATTAGAGGAACCGGTAGCTGCTGCTATCGCTTATGCCTTGGAGAAAGAACGCGACCAAACTATTTTAGTTTACGATTTGGGCGGCGGCACTTTCGATGTTTCTATTCTCCAGGTAGACTCAACCAAAAATAATCAAGCTGAGTTTAAAATTTTAGCTAAAGAAGGCGTATCTAAACTGGGTGGTGATGACTTCGATCGACAAATTATGGCAATTGCTGCCTCCAAGTTCCAAGAAATATCAAATATCGATATTCTCGATTTAAAAAAAGACCAAGGAATTTCTGTGAAAGTTTTGCGGTCAGCACAACAAAAACTCAAAGATGTGGCTGAAACTGCTAAATGGGAACTTACGGAATCCCAGACTGCACAAATTGGCATTCCCAATCTAATTAAAGATGAATCCGGCAATGTCTACAACCTGGATATCGAAATCAACCGCAGCGAATTTAATGACGCTATTCGGGAATTAATTCTGCTTTCCAAAGATGCCGTACAAAGAGCGTTGGCTAGTGCCAAACTAACTATAGAAGATATCGATCGCATTATTTTAGTGGGCGGTTCTACTAAAGTACCCTTAGTGCAAGAAATGCTGACCGAAATGTTTGGCAAACAACCCTATGCGGACACCGATCCGGATACGGTTGTAGCGCGTGGCGCTGCCATTTTTGCTGCAACTTTGAACGTGCAATCAGATGCAGATATAAGTAGAGATGAGTTTGCCAAACCTCCCATCGTGGGCATCCAAAATATTGTGACCCATTTCCTGGGTATTGCCACGCAAGGAGGTAAGTTTAGTTGTTTAATAGAAAAAGGTCTCAAAATTTCACCTAATGAGCCTTTAGCAGTTAGTAAAGAATTTACTACCTCGCGAGATGATATGACTGAGTTACGCATTTCTGTCTATCAGTGCGATAAGTGGGTGGAATTTGTGGGTACTGATGAGATCAACTGTATCGGCGAGTTTTTCTTAACAGGAATACCGCCGAAACCGCGAGGTGAGGAACGTGTGAAAGTTACTTTTGAAATCGATTCGCAGAACTTACTGAAAGTGAAAGCAACCAGTTCTAGTTCCGTCGGCGGATTGGAAATTAAAAAGTATTGAGTTCGCTAGGGGTATTTGGAATAATGGCGCGAAAAGTTAGAGTGAGGAAGAAAAGATTTGGCAGTCGTGACTCTGCTTTGAAGAAGCAATTACAGGAATTCGATCGCAGAATTTCAGGATTAGAAAATCAGGTTGCTAAAATTCTGGAAATTTTGCAGCAGATAGTAGCGCAGGCGTCTCGTCTGCGGGAGCGGGAGAATGGGGGAGTGGGGGAGAGCGGGGGAGTGGGGGAGTGGGAGAGTCGGGGAAAAACTCATGACCCACCCCTCGGTGCGGTTGACAAAATGCAGCTAATTGCTAAGTTAGTTGAAGAAGAGGAGAAAAATTACAAAGCTGATGAGCAACAGCTTAATGATTGCTATATTCAAGCTCAACATTGGGCGCATAGAGGGGTAATCTTGTTTGATGCGATCGCATCTACAGTGGAACTTTGCCAAAACAAGTTATTTCCTGAATATCGGAAAGTGAAAAATGAGTTACCAGTCCCCGTGCAGGAGAAACTGCAAAAAAGATATGAGGGTATAGAAATTATTGATAGGATGTTGGCACGACTTGTTGAACCTGCACGAGAACTCTACGAAACTGAAACCCCCAACCGACAGTTACCCAGAATTAGCAAGTCAGAATTAATCGATATTTTGAGTAAGAAAACAAACCAAGAATCGGCAAGTCAAACGCTTGCTAAAAAACTTAAAGAAATTGGCGATCGGCGTTACAAGTGTATTGCCGAAATCAGAGAATTAGCAGAAAGACGGCAGCAGCGCTGGCTAAATTTTGTGGAAAAAAAAGTTTTGCCAATCGTTGACGGAATAGAGAGCGGACAGAGGTATTCTCAGCCGTTAGTCGAGCAGTTGAAAGATGAAAATCCAACTTGGTCAACCAAACTGGATGATTGGTTTAAAATATATCATAATTTGCACTTAAATCTCTTGCACGCATTAGAGCAAGTGCAAGTTTATCCCATGCAAGTTAAAACTAAAACACCGATAGACTATACTCTTCACGAGCCATTTGATGTTCAAGCCGATGAGAGCTTGCCAAATGAATATATCAAAGAAGTAATTCGCCAAGGATACGAGTATTTAAGTGAAAAGTCAAAACTCAAAAGTCAAAACTCAAAAGAATTTTTAGTACTGCGGACTGCACAAGTAGTTGTCGTCAAGAATTAAAATAGCGATTGCATAAATTTGCTTGCAATCCAAAATCCAAAATCCAAAATCCAAAATCCAAAATTGACATATGCTTTTTGACAACGATCTAAATCCAGTTCTGGGGATTGATTTGGGGACTACGTTTAGTGCGATCGCACGCTGGGATGGGCATGGGCCAAGAGTATATCAAACTCGTACTGGCGAAGATACCCTGCAATCCGTTGTTTACCTCGATCCCAAAACAAACGAACTTTTAGTGGGAAAAGTTGCCTTCAGGAGAGGCTTGATTTACCCAGAAAATATGGCAATCGGTATCAAACGTTATATGGATGATGCTTCTCAAAAAATTGTCCTCGCCGGACAAGCATTTTCACCAATAGAATTATCTGCAAAAATATTAGAGAGATTATACAAAGATGTAGCCGAAAAATGCCCAAGCAATCTTTTTCGCAGTCGCGCTACAGTTGTGACAGTACCTTATTATTTCAAAGCGCACCAATGCGAAAATACGAGCAAAGCTGCCGAACTTGCTAATATTAACTGTATCGGTTTAATCCAAGAACCAATTGCCGCTTCTCTCGCTTACGCTTGGCAGATTGTGCAATCTAGCAATGCCAAAGAATTTGCCGAAAATATTCTGGTATTCGACTTGGGTGGAGGTACTTTCGATCTGACCTTATTCCGACTGGATAAATCGCCAGAAAAGCTGCTTTTTGAAGTGTTGGCTACGGTTGGCGACGACAGACTCGGCGGTATGGATTTTGATGAATGTTTATTTCAATTTTTGCTCGAAAAAGCCGATTTAACTCTAGATGGTTTAGCTGATTTGGAAGAACGCAAAGCCAGACAGAAGATTTTGGAGCAAGTTATAGAAGCCAAACATACTTTAAGTGCTACCCAAACCGAGTACATTACTGTGACTGATATTATTCCTGGTAGACATATAGATACTATCGTAACGCGCTCGGAATTTGAAACTTGCATTCAAACTTATATAAATAAAATTCAGCGCGTAATGGAGCGATTGTGGGCGACAGCAAATATGCCGCCTCAGCAAGTCGATCGCGTCATTCTCGTAGGCGGTTCTAGCAAAATCCCCTGCATAAAATCGTTAGTCAGCGACATCATTGGCGCGGCAAAAGTGTATGAAAATACTAACCCGTGGTTGTGCGTGGCAGAAGGTGCAGCTATATATGCAGCTTATTTAGATAACCCAGAAGTTTTTGGTAGAAATATTGAAATTCGCACACGCACCAGTCACGCTCTCGGCGTCGAAATCAAAGATAACAAATTCTACCCGCTGATAGCGGCTAACCGCAAAACTCCATGCCAACAAACTCAGGTTTTCAGTACCACATCTGACTATCAAACAAGCCTTGATATTAACATTTACCAAGGGTGCGATGCCAGCGTGAAAAACAACACCTTTATAGGTACGATCGGCATTTCCGATCTACCCAAACGTCCGCAAGGCGAACTAGATATTTGGGTAACGTTTAATGTCAGCGAATCGCAAATGCTGTCGGTAATAGTGGAAGTTGAAGGAATGCGGAAAGCTGCTAACCTCAAATTTGCCTAACTTTTGCTCTCCTGGATTGTGCGATCGGCTATATCATTGAAATTACTTAAATTCGCAAATCAGTATAATTACATACTTATAAGTAAGTTATCAAGATTTCATAAACTTTTGCTAAGTTCGGGAACGGCATTGCGGAATTTTTATCTTTAAATTGATAGAAATAATTGTTATTTGTGTCGGGAATTTGTCGATAAAAGGTTTCGCTATGCCAGACAACATCAATACCAATAATGAGCCAAATTCTATTGTCTTCATTGATTCGACAGTTCCCGATTATCAAAGCCTTGCAGCGGCAGTTGCACCGGGAACAGATGTAATTATTATCTACCCTACGGGGGATGAAATAAATCAAATAAGTGATATTTTAGCTGCTCGCCACAATATAAATGCAGTTCACATAGTCTCCCACGGCAGCCCCGGCAGCTTGCAATTCGGCAACTCACAATTGAACTCGCAAAATCTCCACCTATATGCTAATCAATTGCAACAGTGGCGGAATTCCCTAAATAGTAATGCTGATATCTTTCTCTACGGTTGCAACGTAGGGGCAGACCTCTCCCCCCCATCCCCTCTCCTCCCCAGCCAGGGGGCGAATCCTACACCCCCATCCCCTCTCCTCCCCAGCCAAGGGGCGAATACTACACCCCCCTCCCCGTGGCGGGGAGGGGGGCAGGGGGGTGGGGTCTCCTTCTTGCAACAACTCAGTGAATTAACGGGTGCGGATATTGCCGCATCCGACGATTTGACGGGAAATTGGGCAAAAGGTGGCGACTGGGAACTGGAGAAAGCTACCGGAAATATCGAATCTTCCTTGGCATTTCAACCAGAGGGAATAGCTGGTTATCAAGGAGTTTTAGCCACCTTCAACGTTGCTGCTGGTGACGTTACTGGATTGATTAATGCTATTAGCAGTGCCAACGATGAAACTACTAACCCAGGCGCGGACATCATTAACTTAGTAGGCGGCACTTACACTCTGACATCAGGTACATACAACTACTTTAGCGGTATCGACTGGGGAAATAGCGGTCTGCCGGTAATTACTTCTGAAATTACCATCAACGGCAACGGCGCGACGATCGCACGAGACAACAGCGCCTCAACAACCTTCCGCCTGTTTACGATCGGAGGATCTTCAGGCAAACTAACTCTCAACGACGTCACCCTTGAAAATGGAAACGTCACTGGTTCTACGGGTGGTTCCGCACCCGATGCTGGTGCCATATCCAACATTAGCGGTACAGTCAATATCAACAACAGCACTATACGCAACAACGCTGCTGCTGATGATGGCGGTGCTATTGCCAATTTTGGCACCATGAATATCCAAAACAGCACTATCAGTAATAACACTGCCCAAGGTGATGGCGGGAGTGTTGACGGGGGAGGTGCGATCGAAAATGATGGCGCGAGTGCCACATTAAACCTAACTAATACCACCATTAGCGGCAATATTCATAACGGCAGCGGTATAGGTAACGCTCAAGGCGGCGCTATCCGCAACCGTAATTCCGCAACATTAAATATTGTCAACAGCACGATTTTTAATAACAAAGCCAATTCCAGTACTGGCGGCGGAATTTTTGTAGAAAGCGGTACTGTTACCGTCAAAAACTCGATCGTCATTGGAAATACTGCAACTACCGACGCCGATGTTTCGGGAACTTTCACCAGCAATAATGCCAACATAATTGGCAACGTTGGTAGCAGCAGCGGTTTTGGTAGCGATATTACAGGTGTTGCTGCCGGAAGCGTACTCAATCCTACCCTAGCTAATAACGGCGGATCGACTCAAACTCACGCATTGATTGCTGGTAGTGTCGCCATCAATGCCGCTAACAACACCGATGCACCGACCATCGACCAGCGGGGAGGGAAACGAGTCGGCGGGGTCAACAGCGGTAGCAATGCAGACATCGGTGCTTACGAAGCCACCTCATCCTATGTCGTAACAAATACCAACGATAACAACGGCATCGGTAGTCTGCGTTCTGCCATGAATTTCGCCAATATCAACGTTAATCCCGTTACCGCCAATCCCCAAGATACGATTCGCTTCAGTATCGGTTCTGGTAAACAAACGATCGCACCCACCTCAGCCTTACCCACTATCACTCAGTCAGCCATTATTGACGGCACGACACAACCCGGATTTACCACCACTCCCATTATCGAACTGAACGGAACCAATGCGGGAGCCACTACCAGCGGCCTCACGATTACTGCTGGCAACAGCACAGTGCGGGGTTTGGCAATCAATCGCTTCAAGCTTCACGGCATTCTTTTACAAACTAATGGCAACAACGTTATTGAAGGCAACTATATCGGCACGGATGTCAACGGTACGATCGATCGAGGCAATAGTGAAAACGGCATACTAATCGACAACAGCCCCAACAACACAATTGGCGGAACAACAGCTGCCACCCGCAACCTCATCTCCGGCAACGACGCCCGCGGTATCCTCATTTTAGGCAACAGCGCCACAGGCAACCAAATTCTAGGCAACTACATCGGTACCGATGTCAACGGTACAATCGATCTAGGCAACACATTCAGCGGCATACAGATAAATAGCCCCAACAACACAATTGGCGGAACGACAGCAGCAAAGCGCAACCTCATTTCCGGCAACGACAACAACGGTATATTCATTGTTGACCCTAGCGCTACGGGAAACCAGATTCTAGGCAACTACATCGGCACCAATGCCGCAGGTACAGCCAGCTTAGGGAACTCTGGATTGGCCGGCGTAATTATCTATGCTCCTAACAACATTATCGGTGGAACGGCGGTAGGCGCGGGTAATCTGATTTCCGGCAACACTGGCGCTGGAGCAGGAATGGGTATTTGGATTGCTGCCTCTACTGCCACGGGAAATCAAATACTCGGCAATTTAATCGGTACTGATGTCACAGGCACATCTATTTTAGGAAACAACGGCAATGGTGTGCGTACAGATGCCAGCAATACCATCATCGGAGGAACAACAGCAGGGGCGCGTAATATTATTTCGGGCAATAATTACGGTGTTGCCATCAATGCTGGCAACAATCAGGTACAAGGAAACTATATCGGCACTGATATCAACGGCAATGTTGATTTGGGCAATACCTTTAGCGGCATAATCATCTATTCACTCAACAATACGATCGGAGGGACAACCGCAGCAGCACGGAACATCATTTCCGGCAACAACTCAGGCGGGATTAGCATTACTGGCAGCACCGCCACGGGAAACCAAGTACTCGGCAACTATATCGGCACAAAAGCCGATGGCACAAGTTCTCTGGGGAATAGCAGTCACGGGATTGCGATTTTCTCGAATGCGGCGAATAATGCGATCGGCTCCACAACTGCCGGTGCAGGTAATACGATCGCATTTAGTTCTGCTGACGGAGTATCCATTCAGACATCTGCCGGTACGGGTAACGCCATACTCGGTAACTCCATCTTCTCCAACACCGGATTAGGAATCGACTTAGGGAATGACGGAGTGCAAGCCAACGATACCGGCGACACCGACACAGGCGCAAACAACCTCCAAAATTACCCCCTCTTAACCGGCGCTACCAGCAACGGCAGCAGCACCAGTATTGCAGGCACATTCAACAGCACCGCCAGTACCACTTTCACACTCCAATTCTTCAGTAACCCAACCTTAGATCCCACTGGCTATGGTGAAGGTCAGACATTGCTGGGTTCCACCACCGTCACCACTGACGCTAGCGGCAACGCCAGCTACACAACCAATTTCGCAACTGCGGTGGCTGCCGGTCAGTATATCACTGCCACTGCCACCGACCCCAGCAACAACACCTCAGAATTCAGCCAAGGAGTACTCGTCACCGCACCAATAACACCAGGCGCAGTACTGATTAACGAAATTGTCACCGACCCCCAACAAGACTGGAGTACCAACAACTTCAACGGTACACCGGGGGGAGGTACCATCAGCCAAGGTGTAGACGAATGGGTAGAACTCTACATTGCCAAAGACGGACTCAACCTGACAGGTGCCACCATCCATCTCCTCGATGGCACTCCCGTAACCGGCACCCTGATTGCTGGCGGCGCATTTCAGAAATCCAACTACATCGGTAGCGGTGGCGGTAGCTTCACCAACACCAAAACAGGCGATTATCTGGTAATGGGTAATGTATCCAGTTCCGGTCAGATGAGCAACAGCATTACTATAGTGCTGAAAGATCCTGGCGGAGCGGTAATTGACCAAGTGCAACTCGGTGGCGGCGCACCCAACGGTGCTGCAACCGCGATTGGAGATCAAGCCGTAGCGCGTGTTCCCAACGCCACAGACACTGACAACGACGCCAGCGACTTCCGCAAACAAGCCGCCACCCTTGGCTATAGCAATAACATTCCAGAAATCCAAGTATGGGAAACTGCTACCAATATTCCAGATAACACGGGTAGCATTAATTACGGCACTACTCCTCTGGGTACTGCGATTACCAAAAGCTTTACCGTCAAAAACACAGGTTTTAATGACTTAACCTTAAATACAATTTCCCTCACAGGTACTGGTTTCAGCTTAGCGAGTCCCTTCGGCAGCACCACCATTGCGGCTGGTAACTCTACTACCTTTGCAGTTAAACTCGATGCCGCCAACGCAGGCACTTTCAACGGAAATATCTCTTTTGGCAACAACGATGCCGACGAAAATCCCTTCAATTTCGATATCAGCGGTGCAGTACAAGCGCCAGAAGTTTCCATTACTGCTGGCACCAATCCTAACGAAGAGGGTGTTACAAATGGCACATTAAATGTTAAGTTGAGCAGTCCAGCACCAACTGGCGGTTTAACCATCAACTTCACTCCCGCCGGTACTGGTAACAATCCCGCCGATTACAGTTTTGCTGCTGGTACGAATATTGATAGTATTGCGATCGGCAGTTTGACGATCGCGGCTGGAAAAGATACTGCCACTATAAATGTAGTGCCGATCGATGATAATGCGATCGATCCTGGCGAAACGGTACAACTCACCCTCAGCAACGGCACAAACTACACTGTCAGCGCCACTCAAAACACTGCTAATCTGGAAATCATCGACAACGACAGCAGCATCCAATTTGACCAAGCAAGTTATCAAGTTAACGAAGATGGCACAGTAGTTGGTGTCGCCATAACTTTAAACCGAACCGGAGTCACCACAGGCACATCTAATATAGATGTACAACTTGCTAATGGCACAGCAACAGGTGGCACAGATTTCACCAACAGCACCATTCCGATTAGCTTTGCTGCTAATGAAACCAGCCAAACTGTTGTCGTTCCCATCACAGAAGACAATTTAGTAGAAGGCAATGAAAACCTCACCCTCACCTTAGCTAATCCCAGTGCAAATACAGCAATAGGCACACAAAATACTGCCACATTAGAAATCATCGATAACGACAGCAGCGTTGAATTCGATCGAGCAAACTATCAAGTCAACGAAGACGGAACAGTAGTTAGTGTCGCCATCACTTTAAACCGAACTGGAGTTACCACAGGTACATCTAATATAGATGTACAACTTGCTAATGGCACAGCAACAGGTGGTGGTACAGACTTCGATAGCGCCACTAAAACTATCACGTTTGCTGCTAATGAAACCAGCCAAACTGTTGTCGTTCCCATCACAGAAGACAATTTAGTAGAAGGCAACGAAAACCTTACCCTTACCTTAGCTAATCCCAGTGCA
>NZ_JBHFNU010000031.1:0-107432 GCF_041929145.1 Aerosakkonema sp. BLCC-F183
GGGGTTTGTGTTTGTATCTTCTTTTTTTTTCCCTTCATCCCCCCCCCAACAACGTACCTAAGAAATTTTATTGTGGGCAATCGTCTGGACATGATATAAGTTGAGTCTAGCTGCAAGCACGATCGAAAAATGTAGGTGGTAAGGTGGAGGATGCGATCGCATAGCTTGTCGTATCCCGCTCATCTGCCTTTCGTACACTGCGATTGATAGGATGGAGACGTGGAAATCTTCCCGTTTTATCTATGTCCGACTCCGAACAGCTCAGCCTTTTTGACCTTATACCAGGTAGCGAAGCATCTACCCCATCAGTTTCGCAGACAAATTTGATTCCCACTTCTGCAAAAATACCCATTCCCCCCGGTACTTATGAAAAGTTAGAGCAACTGGCGCATCATTGCAAGCAGTGTCATCGCTGCGGATTGGGAAATACGCGCACTCATGCTGTCGTTGGACGAGGCAATCCACAAGCCCCGATTACGATCGTAGGGGAAGCACCCGGACAAAATGAAGATGAGACTGGTTTGCCATTTGTCGGGAAAGCGGGTCAATTATTAGAAAAAATTCTTGCAGCGGTTGGGTTGAGTAGCGAAAAAGATGTATATATTTGTAACATTATAAAATGCCGACCCCCAGGAAACGGAGTTCCTACCCCAGATGAAATCGCGGCTTGCAAACCTTATTTGTTAGAACAGATTCGCTTAGTTAATCCAAAAATAATTCTTTTGACTGGCGCGACTGCTGTTAAAGGTGTAACTGGAGATAAGCGGGGAATTACCAAAATTCGCGGTACTTGGATAGAGTGGGAAGGGCGACTTTGTATGCCGATTTTGCATCCCGCTTATTTGTTGAAAAATCCTTCCAAGGAAGCGGGTAGTCCGAAGTGGTTGATGTGGCAGGATATTCAGGAAGTGAAAGCAAAGTTGGATGAGTTGAGTTAGATTTGAGCTTGCGTAGTAGGTTGGGTTTCGTTTCCTGAACCCAACCATTTTTAACTATAAAGATTATGGTTGGGGTCTAGGCAAACAATATAGAAAATATTGAAATATCGCTCGCCACAATAAAAGCACGATGTAAAAGAAGTGTAAATATCGCTATTTAATTAGATAATAATTTTTTAGATAACATATTTAAGATATGCTGTAATAGTTCAAATAAAATGTGAATAAATGGCTATACCTTCGGAAATAAGAACCCTCATCGATAGATTGAATCAGGAACTAAATCAGACTGAGACTGATACAACAAGAGGACTTACCCAAGTCAGAGCAGCATTGTCGAGATTTCCAGAAAACGTTATAATGATTCAGTTCTTTGCCTATCTCAATGATGTGTTACTATTTGTAGACATTTGTAGAAGAAGAATTGATTCTATACTTGAGCGCATCACGCCAAATGATGTGGCATATACTGAAATCCAAGAGGCTGGCGAAGATTTAGGTACGCTGTTGGGACGGGTGTTGGAAACTAAAATAGAAGTAGAACGAATTATCAATCGCTTGTAGGAATTACCATGAAAGAACTACCGGATGAAAAAACATTGCTCGAACTTCTGGAAATGGCAAAAATTGCTGCTGAGAAAGCTAAAGCAATGAGCGATTTAGCAACAGAAATAGATGAAAAGTGGCGAGTTAGATTAGAGGCGAGACGCCTAGCGGAGGTGAAGAAATAATAATTATAGGGAAGATTGGGGAAAAGGCGATCTCACTTTATTTACTTTCAGCAAATTACCCCTATTCTGATTCTTTAAGACGTTGCGATAATAGGCAATCTTCAAAGCTAAAAGCTTCTGAATCTAGAAAGCTTGCGATCGCCATTTCGATCGCAGCTTCCAACGAGCATTCTAATTCATTTGCTTTTGCGATCAGGGCGACTTTCACGTAGTCAGGCAAATAGGGCATCAGCGAATGAATAGCTTCTGCTGGTAAGTGTTGGATTTTGATGGTTTGAGTCATTGTTCTCTGGGTATTTTGACGTTATAGGGAGGATTTGTAGCTTGAAGGATGAGGGTTTCTAATTGATATGATAACCCTGGTTTTTGCCATTGGTTGAGAGTAACAAAGGCAATCCTTACATCATCTGGATCGTAGCGATCGAGCCAGCCCCACAGGAAGGCTTTGTGTCCACCTCGCAGTCTATCTCTGAGGTTGTTAGCTTTGCCAATGTAGAGTAATCCTTCAATGCGGTGTCGAAAGGCGTACAAACCAACTTTAGCAGGAATTGTCTCAAATTCGCGGCTAAGCGGATAGCATCGATCGAACGGGGTAAAGGCGAGAGTGTCGAGAATTTGACGTGCTTCTTGCTGGATGGAATCGGTCATGTAAATTGGGAGACGCAAGCGGTTATCTTATCCTACAAGTAAAAGCGATAATGCTACGCATCGCTGCGCGAGCGCACCTGCATCCCCAAATGCGATCGCATCTTAATTATCAAAGCAAATCGCATAGGAAAATCTCGACAAAAATCGATCGCTTCGTTGTCAGCCCACCCCAGGCGGGTGTGGAAAGCAGATGCAAACGAATTGATTTGCAAGTGTGGTTTTGATAGCGAGCTAGTTGTCTATCTTTACTAATGAATAATCTTTCAGACGCAAGTCACCTAATATTTTTTCCTTACTGTCATAATCTTTTAAGGCATTCTCCCACGCTTCATTCATATTTATGTTAACACTATCTTCAGCTTTATTAGCGAATATGACTACTATTCGTCTTTGCTCTTTCGTTTCATAATCTTTACAATATTTGGTCAAATATTGGCCGAGAATTAGTCTTCGGTAGTTGGGATACCTTTCTCTATTTAGAATTTTAATTCCTCTGAGTTTATCTTGTAAATTTGATGCCCTGTCGCGAGATAAAGCTTCTTGCTTGTTTGTATCCTCTCCTTGACAATCTGCTGCTCCAACAGAAATAACTTCATCTGCTACTGCCAGCTTTTCATTTATTTCTTGAGTTTCTAATTTATCTAGCCCTCCTGATTCTCCTGCATATACTATTTTATTGTCTTTTCCTGATTCCCAGTAACCACCTGTTACAAAGTTTACATCAAATATAACTGTGTTTCCATTCTTATCATTCCCTTGAATAAGCTTGGATTGCCACTTTTTACTATCTTTGCTTGGCTGGCGATAAATCAATTCAAAAAGTGCATATTTTTCCAGTTGTAACTGTTTCAATTTTGCATTTTTTAAGCCATTTTTAATAGCTTCAGCATCATTGACTAGAGGGCTTTTGCGAGTCATGCCAATAATTATTATTCTTGGTGGAGATTTTGTAGATATATTCTTCTTAGGGCAGTTCTCAACCTGTTTAAGTCTATCAAAATTTTCCGATAATTCTTGGTATTTAGGATTAATCGATTTTGAAAGTTGTTTTATAAGCGAACGTCTTATCTGTCCTGCATTATCTTCATCGTTCCTCGACCCATCGCAACCTTCTGCCCCAATAAAAACGATCTTATTTTGCTTGTCCAACATATCCTTTAAAGGTTTATCGCCCTGAAATTGCTCCCATAATTTCTCCAAAGTAAACTTAGTGCTAGTTTCCTTCGGACTAACAACCATAATAAAATCAGCAGTATAGCCCTTGCTATCCTTACCACTAAACTCGACTGGGTTTTCGGGGGGACGTGGTTGAGGACAAGCAGTTAATGTCAAACTTACTGTAGCAGCTGTTACTAATTTCTTAAACACAGTTAATCGTTTCATATTTTACTGGTACACAACATGACTTTGATTATAACCAACGACGACGGTATCGACGCCCCAGGCATTCGCGCACTGCAAAAAGCTGTGAACGGTAACGCGATAATTGTCGCACCGAAAGCTGCTTTATCGGGATGCGGTCATCAAGTTACTACCATTGGCGCTATTCACGTAGAACGTCGCTGCGAAACCGAATATGCTGTTGGTGGTACTCCCGCAGATTGCACGCGACTAGCAATGACACATCTTTGTCAAAATGTCAAATGGGTACTTTCGGGCATCAATGCTGGCGGCAATTTAGGTGTTGATGTTTATATTTCCGGTACTGTCGCTGCTGTGCGCGAAGCAGCTATGCACGGAATTCCCGGAATTGCTGTTTCTTACTATCGCAAACGCAACTTAAATGTTGATTGGGATACTGCTGCTAGATGGACGGCGAAAGTATTAGATGATTTGTTTAAAAAACCGATTGCACCCGGTAGTTTCTGGAATGTTAATTTACCCCATCTTTTACCGGGAGAACCAGATCCGGAAGTGGTATTTTGCCAACCTTGTACGCAACCTTTACCTGTCAATTACCGAGTTGAAGGTGATGAATATTACTATCACGGAGAGTATGCAAAGCGTCAGCGAACTCCCGGCAGTGATGTGGATGTCTGCTTCTCTGGTAAAATCGCGATAACTCAGCTAAGGGTGTAAAATAACTAAAGTAATAGTACTAACAACCTGTGGAACCAACAGAAGAACAGTACCTAGTTCTCAATGCTCTCGAAACCCTAGAATTACTTATCAATAGGGTTTATGATGAAAATAACGGGATTTGGTTCATTCAAACACCGAGCCCAATTTTGCCTATTGCTCGACTTTTGCAAAGTGGTGATATTGTCCCAGTAGAACCGGAGTCAGAACTATGACAGATTCTAAAGAATTGCGGCAACAAAAGTATGAACGATTCCAGGAACTTTTTGCTTTATCCCGCCAGCGCTATCTGGAAGCAGGTGGCGACCCTCGAAAGTGTCCCAGCGGGAGAAAAGGAGATGATTACTTAACTGATGAAGAAAGAGAAGAACTATTTGCGATCGGACGCGAACTAGGTAATGTTAAAATTATTGGTGATGAAGTTCATACCGCCGGACGTTCTTGGAAAATTACAGCCCAATCTAATAAATAAAATAGGATAAGATCGGATAGTTAACTGTTGGCAATGAGGAAAAATGCGAATCTTAATCATGGGTGGCACCCGGTTTATCGGAGTTTATCTGACTAAAATTTTAGTAGAACAAGGTCACGAAGTTGTATTATTCAATCGCGGTAAAAAGTCTGCGCCAGTTGAAGGTATCCAACAAATTCATGGCGATCGCACTGATGCTTCGCAAATAAAGGAAAAGCTAGCTTCGGAAAACTTTGATGCCATCTTTGATAACAACGGTCGCGAATTAAGCGATACTCAACCTTTGGCGGAAATTTTTAAAGGTCGGGTAAAACATTTTGTTTATATGAGTTCGGCGGGAGTTTATCTCAAAACCGACCAATTACCGCACATTGAAGGGGATGCGATCGATCCAAAAAGTCGTCACAAAGGTAAGCACGAAACAGAGGCGTATTTAATCGAACAAGGATTGCCTTTTACTTCGATTCGTCCGACTTATATTTACGGCCCGCAGAACTATAATGATGTGGAAGCATG
Source organism: Aerosakkonema sp. BLCC-F183 (assembly GCF_041929145.1). Taxonomy (NCBI): domain Bacteria; kingdom Bacillati; phylum Cyanobacteriota; class Cyanophyceae; order Aerosakkonematales; family Aerosakkonemataceae; genus Aerosakkonema; species Aerosakkonema sp. BLCC-F183. Next base: position 5,385 of record NZ_JBHFNU010000031.1, read on the forward strand.
GTTTTTCGATCGCATTGTGCGCGATCGACCCATCCCCGTACCAGGTAACGGATTACACATCACCCAACTCGGTCACTGCAAAGACTTGGCGAACGCGATGGCGGCGGTGTTGGGAAATGAGAAAGCGATCGCACAGATATACAATATTTCAGGAGAACGCTTCGTCACTTTCGATGGACTTGCACGCGCCTGTGCAATAGCCGCAGGTAAATCACCCGATGACTTGCAGATAGTGCATTACGACCCCAAACAGTTTGATTTTGGCAAACGCAAAGGTTTCCCGTTGCGCGTGCAACACTTCTTCGCATCAGTTAATAAAGCCATGACCGAATTGAATTGGAAACCGGAATATGACTTAGTTTCTGGTTTGAAAGATTCTTTCCAAAATGATTTTCTCGCGTCTGGAAGAGACAACGCTGAAGCTGATTTTTCTGTAGATGATGAGATTTTGAAAGCAGTGCAAAGTTAATTGTTAGGGTAAGGTAGGCCATGCCTACCTTACTCTTGATGAGAGGGTTTGAGAAAAGTAAAAGAAGATTTTAATCTGTCTTAGTTGTCAATTAAGCGTTTTCTTTGGTAAGATTTTGCGGCCACAAATAGATAGCACCGGAAATTAAAGTGAAAGCAACAGAAATCCAGAATGCAATGAGAGAAGGAATTTGCCAAGCTGCTGGTAAAGGTGCAATTAACAAAGAAATGGCGATGATTTGACTTACCGTTTTCAATTTACCCCAGATATTTGCACCGGAAATAGAAGTTTGATTGACGCGCCAACCTGCGATCGCCAACTCCCGCGCTAAAATCAGAAACACGCCCCATGCAGGCACTTGTCCCAACTCCACCAAAGCCAATAATGGGCCAAGCACTAGGAATTTATCAACTAAAGGATCGAGAAACTTGCCCAAATCGCTGATTTGGTTGAGTTTACGCGCCAAATAGCCATCTAACCAATCGGTACTTGCTGCTGCGATAAAAATTGCCAAACATATCCACCGACTTAACTCTGTGGGGTTGTGCAATCCGTAAAGGAGAAATGGCAACCCCAGCAGGCGCGAGAAAGTGATCCAGTTTGGAATAGTCATATTAATTGAGTAGAGTGCGATCGGCTATCAGCTTTCATCTTAAATTATCCAGCTGCATACTTACGGCTAAACCTGCTTGTCACCATACAAGGCTTAAACACCCATCATCCCGAAAAGATTGGTGGTAAAATTTCCGCTTTCGTGGGTTTGTGCTTGTAATTGTCGATCGTCTATGTCAAACTCGCTCCAAAGATGCTATTGTAGAATAATTAAAAAAACTTAATAACAAAACTATGGTAAATCGTTGGGCTGATAAGCAACTGAAAAATTGCGAAGCAGCACTGCTTTCATTAGAAGCAGGGTTGACCCAATTTAACCAGGCGACGACAGGATTAATAGATTCCCTGGCTGCTGGAACTTCTTTATCTTATTTGCAACAAACTTATTCGCTCAATTGGCACAAAATTTGGCAGGAAATCGCACAAGAAAACCTTTGGGGCCCACAATCCTATCAACTCGGTGAATGGGTGTCTCAACAAGAAAAAGATGTAGAGAAACGCTTGCTACAACTGGAATTGTTAATTTCCGAATACCGCCTGCATATTCATCACTCAGTTCAAAAAGCTACCGATTTTTGGCTGGGATACGACGAAGGCAAAGTTCGCTGTCGTACTCCTTATGCTCAAGAACCATTTATTATCGGTTATCCCACATCATATCAAAAAGGAGAATTGCTGGGTTGGCGTTATGCGATCGCCAAATATAAAGTGCAGAATTTGTTGGAATGTTGCAACACATCTAGTTGCGAACTTTTCACTTGGGGATGAATTAATTTGAGATTTAATATTTCAGATTGCAGATTTTTGGATATCGCGTATTTATGGAAATAATCAAATCTTATTTTACTGTAGGGTGTGTTAGGCACGGGCGAGAAATTGAGTATGGCAAGCAAAAATTAAATTGCCATGCCTAACGCACCATCCCTCTTGGTAACAAAAATGAAAATATTACCCCATCACATGATGTCCGGGAGCAGCAGTTGCATAAAAAAATCGCGTTCTTATCTGCGTTTATCTGCGTTTATCTGTCTACATCTGCGGTAAAAATTTAACCCCTAATTCTCACAGAGAATGTTTCGCATTGCATTTAATTGTTATTCTAAAATATTAACCCAAGTGGCTAATTAGCGTTTTTTGGGTTGATGGTGGAAAATGTTTGTTTATGTTACAGATAGGTGGGATGGTGGGTTACGGCACGGGAACTTAATTATTAGTTGAAAGTGTTGAAATTATCGCCCGTGCCTAACCCACCCTACAATAAAATAAGTGTTTATTATTACCACGAAAACGGGAGAGCCGTTTTTGTTTTCACGACATTGACTGTTGTTGACTCTGATACCAAATAGACAACTGCTCTAAAAGAGTCCGCTCTTCAGTTTCTATTGCTTTAATTTTTTGTAAGAGTTCAAAGTCAACGTGCTTGAGAATACATTCGTTTACCAAGTGTCTCAATATACTTGGGGGAATGGCATCTACTTCTACCGATTCGCCAGAAAATTTTTTTGAGCGCGAATCGCTCGTTTTAGTTGGTCTAGTTGGCAAATGCAGATATTCAATTTGCGCTGGCGTCACAGCAACTGCTTCAAAAAAAATCTCGATATGGGGAGCCATTGAACTTATCCCTTCATTGACAACTCTAGGAATATCTACTCCACTAGGATCGCGATCGCCAAAGTAATAAATATAAGTCGGTTTGTTTTGATATTTGATTGTTTCGGCGGCGCTGTGTAAGAAACTCAGGGATGGATATCCTCTCGTTACCATCAAGGGTACATCCCAAGCTTCGGTAACTTGATACAACACACCTGCTAGAGCATCTTTTTCTAGCCAGATTTCTACATAAACTTTAGCTTCTTCCCAAAGGGAACGCCTATAGTATCTGGCTGTATCGAGAAGTGCCGTTTTCAGGGAAGACCATGTTTTCGGCTTTCGCTGAAAGCGGGTGTTATCCGCAATCCAATAATAGGGAATTTCTCCCGTTCGTCTCATTTCAGTTAAGAGCCTAACTACGGTACTTTTATATTCAGCTTCTGTTTTGGCAATTGCTCCCGTACTGACTAACTGGTAAAACACTTGTCTAACTGTCATCGGGTTTTCTACACTTAGCACTCGGAGGATCGCTTCCTTAACTTGTTGGATCTCCGCGCTAGACCTGCGATTCTTTTTGATATCGCCATAAATTTCTGTCATGCTCGTTTATCTAGGGCGTCGGGGCTAGGGGTTAGGGGTTAGGGGAAGAAGGGTCTAGGAATCTTGGGTTTAGGTCGAATTAAGAATGTCCTAATTAACTAAAGCGATTGCTATAAAACACTATTTAATATCATGTCCGGTGGCATTGGTAGTATATGAGTGATGTGAAAGATTATCTGTGAGAATCGGGGGTTAAATTTTTACCGCAGATGTAGGCAGATAAACGCAGATAAACGCAGATAAGAAAGGGATTTTTTATGCAAGCGATGCTACCGGATATGATGTAGCAAAAGTCAAAAGTCAAAAGTCAAAAGTCACTCATTGAAATGCTTGCTGTGAATTGGTTCTGGCGTTTTAGTATGCCCTAACCGCCTCGGCGGTTGCTATATAATTATATGATGCAGTTGAATTATGCTAAGATTTCAGATTGCAAATTGCCAAAATCTGCAATCTGAAATCTGAAATTTGCAATTCACCAATTCCCCAATTCGGGTTACTTGAGGTGGGCAACGGTGACGCCTTCACCGCCTTCAGATCGATCGGCTAAATCAAAACGCTCAACCTGCGGATGCTGTTTTAAGAATTCGTGAACACCTTGTCGCAGCTTGCCGGTGCCTTTGCCGTGAACGATCCACAGGACACCGTATTCTACTGCTTGGGCGATCGCTTTTTCTACCTCGCTTTCCGCATCTGCTACTCGCCAACCGCGAATATCAAGAGTATTCTTAGATGTGCGAATCGCAGGTTTGGGTTGTTGCGGAACAGTTGCTGTCTGTTTCTTTTGTGAGGTAGCTGTCTCCCCGGCGACGGATTTTGATTTAACTGGCAATTCCGGTTTCTCACCATCAAGCGATTCGATATCTTCTAAAGAAACAGTCATTTTCATGATGCCAAACTTAACGGTCAACTGACCTGCTTCGTTGGGAGAACTCAGCACTTCCGCAGTTTGACCTAACCTGGGAATGCGAATGCGATCGCCTTCTTTTGGCATAAAGCCTGGTTTGGGTTTTGGCGGTGGCGGTGGTGGCAAATGACGTTGGGCAATTTCATTTACACCTTCCCTTGCTATATTCACATCTTGCGCGGTCATCGGCCCTTGTTGCAAGCGGCGAATTACTTGGGCAATTTCACCTTTTGCTTGTGCGATCGCTTTTAGCACTTCCTGTTCTTGTTGTTGTCGCAACAACCGTTCTCTTTCTTGCAAAGCAGCTGCTTTTTTGGAGACTTCTTGATAGAAACGCTCTGCTTGTTTGAGTAGTTGCGCTGCTTCTTCTGCTTTGGTTTCTTGACGGCGGCGTTGCGCTTCTAATCCAGCAATTACCTCGTTTACTTCTTCAGTTGCTCCCCCTACATAAGTTTGCGCTTTTTCAACTACCTCCGGTTTGAGTCCCAAACGTCGAGCAATTGTCAAAGCATTAGAACGACCGGGAATTCCCCATAATAAACGATAGGTAGGCGAAAGACTGACATCATCGAATTCTACCGAAGCATTTTCAAAGCGCGAGTCTTGATATTTCAGTGCTTTGAGTTCGCCAAAGTGAGTTGTCGCCATCGTCAGTTGGGTGTTGTCGGCGAGATATTGTAAAAGTGCGATCGCCAATGCACTCCCCTCCGCTGGGTCAGTACCCGCTCCCACTTCATCTAGCAATACTAGCGAATTGCTCGTTGATAATTGCTCGTTGGCAATTGCAGATTCGTTTTCTTCTCCATTCTCCACAGCCTCTAAAATCCGACTGATGCGGCGGATGTGACCGGAAAAGGTAGATAAACTTTGTTCTAACGATTGCTCATCCCCAATATCGGCTAAAACTTGCTCAAACCAGGGCATTTCGACAGGTTCCCGTGCGGCTACGAACAAACCCACCTTCGCCATCAGCGCCGCCAAACCCAAAGTTTTTAAGGTAACGGTTTTACCCCCTGTGTTAGGGCCTGTAATCGTTACTACTCGAATTTGCGGCTGAATCAGTAAATCCACGGGCACAACTGCTGCGCCTTGTTCGTGCTGATTTTGCCAAACTAATAGAGGATGGCGCAACTGCCGCAGGGTGATGCTTTCTCTTGTGGGGTGGGCATCGCCGCCGCCTCCAACCATTTGAATGAATCTGGGTGGATTAGCTTGCAACCAATAACTGTAACGCGCTCTAGCAGTAGCCAGATCTAAAGTAGTTGCGATCGCCAACAACCTCTCCAAATCCGGTTTAACTGCTGCCACCTGCTCTGTCAAAGCTCTCAGAATTGCTTCTTCCTCTGCTTGCTCTTGGCGAATGAGCTGTCGCATCTGATTTCCCAGCGACACAATTGCGTTTGGTTCCACATACAGGGTAACGCCGCTCATCGATGTGTCGTGAACTATACCTGGGATGGCATCTTTGCTAGTTGCTTTCACGGGGATAACGAAGCGATCGCCGCGCTGGGTAATCACCTGTTCCTGCACCGCACCGGATTGCCGCTGTAAAATTCCTTGCAATATCTGATAGATGCGATCGCGCTGTTGCCGCATTTGCTGGCGAATGCCGGCGAGTTTGGGACTAGCTCTGTCTGCCACTTCGCCGCGATCGTCAATGCAGTGGTGAATTTCCTGCTCTAGTTCCGGATAAGTCCGCAAATCTGCCACTAACTCTGTCAGAACTGGCAAATCTTCTTGGTTATCGATAACTCGACGCAGTTGTCTTGTCCCCGCCAGAGTTGTCGCAATATTGAGCAACTCTTCCCCAGACAAGATACCTTGGAGTTCGGCTCGTTCGAGCGCATCTCCTATATCATAAATTCCGTCAAAAGTCCAGCCTGTTGTCAGGCGAGTTTCCAATTTGTAAACTTCTTGAGTTTGCGCCAACAGAGTGAGACTCTCGTCTTGAGTTTGGGGGATTTGCAGACGACGAGAGGCAACAGCTCCCAGCTTGGTGGCAGCAAAAGTGGACAGGTGTTGGCACAGACGTGGCCATTCCAGTAGTTCTAGGGTTTCGGCTTGAATCAAAGCTTATTTGTGGAAATTAAATATAAATAAGAGTTCCAATTCTCAGGATAAAGCAGGAACACCCGTTTCGGGTTATTCCAAAGGTGGGGTAATAGCAAATCTGCTGCGATTACCCCCGTTATTCAAAGCAGAGAGTGCGGGAGCGGGGGAGCGGGGGAGTGGGGGAGCAGGAAGAAATTCTTAATTTTGACTTTTGACTTTTGACTTTTGACTTTCCCGACGCCGTACACTTACGCACAAACGCGCAAATAAACCCGGTTTCTCTCAAAAAATGTGCATTTGGCAATTACAAATGTACGCAGAAACGCGCAAACAAACTTGGTTTCGATCGAATATTCTGCGCTTGGCAATTAAAAATCTACGCAGCAACAAGGTTTCTGACTTTTAGCGATATTGCAGTTATGACGATCGCGATTTCCACAGTTAGCGGTCTTTACGAAAACCTGATTAAATTCGGCTTTATTTAAAGCTTTGGGAAAGATTTCGGAATAAATCAAGGGTATATTCTATAATTTCGAGCAGTTTACAAATTTTTTTGCTTTCATAAGGCTTCTTTCTACATTTTACTTAGGGAGAATAGCGACGATCGAATCTTGCGATCGCTCTCCCAAGCCAAAATGTAAAGTTTTGTAACAAAAAACAAGCTAGCGCATAATATCGGAACTTTCATCCCGATAGATATATAGAGCCAAAAAGTATCAGGTATTGGAGGGTGCAATGTCTAACTTGGATATCGGAGTTTTGAATAGCGATCGAAATTATTTTGGTTTGGTCGATAGTACCGATCCGTTTGACTTGTATAAGTTCAGCTTGAACTCTCCGGCAAAAGTCGGTGTTTCTCTCACCGGATTAACTGCAAATGCCGACCTAGAGGTACTTGACACAGGGGAAGGAGTATTATATAATTCTGCGAACGGCGATTTGAGTGATGAAGCGATCGCGATCGACAACTTAGCCGCCGGAAATTACACAATTCGAGTTACACAAGTTAGCGGCGAAGCGAATTACAACCTGAATTTGACAGTTGAGAATATTCAAGTTGACCCTCTGACTGGATTGAAGATTGAATCGGGATATTTCACAGTTGGAGAAACCGGACAAGTTGGAGTAGATTTTATTAATGATGGCGGTTGGTATAAAGGGGAATTAGCCATCTTTAGTTTAGAGGGAATGGATCGATTTGTTCCCGGTTCGGAAGAGTTTATTAAAGAAGCAGCACATCGATCGTTAAGTAATTCAAACTTAGGTTATATAGTAATTTCCGACCCCAACGAAGCAGCTAAGTTTAATGTTGGTTTGGCAAATGCCGATAACAATGGAGAATATAAAGGTATCAAAACCTTTGCCATGAAGCCAGAGGATAAATTTGGCGTGATGTTAGTGCCAAATGGAAAAGTGCAGGAAGTATGGGATAATCCGAATATTGGTGGTAGCAAACGTCCGTTATTCTCATTAGTGACAGCGAATCCCAACGCAGCTTTTCATGTTGGACAAGTTGCGGATATCAATGGAACGGGTAGCGCATTTGCGATCGAGGATATGCGCGTTGATACGGGAACGGATAAAGATTATAACGATGTCATTTTCAAGTTGACTGGTGCGACGGGGAAAGCAGTTAATTTGGATGATGTGATCAATCCAGAGAGAGATTGGCGCGATTCTAAGCTGGGTAAGGATTTGATCGATTATGTGAAGAAAGAAGAATTAGCGATCGATCCAAAACCACCAATTGATACCACACCTGTAGATCCGACACCACCAATTGATAGCACACCTATAGATCCAAAACCACCAATTGATAGCACACCTATAGATCCAAAACCACCAATTGATAGCACACCTGTAGATCCAAAACCACCAATTGATACCACACCTGTAGATCCGACACCACCAATTGATAGCACACCAGTCGATCCAACACCACCAATTGATAGCACACCAGTCGATCCAACACCACCAATTGATACGACACCAGTCGATCCAAAACCACCAATTGATATCACACCTGTAGATCCGACACCACCAATTGATCCGACACCAGTAGATCCGACACCAATATACAATGCTGGTAATACACTAGCTACAGCACGTGATTTAGGAACATTGCGCGTTAATGCTAGTGAAGTAAGCTACAGCTTAGGTGTTAGGGACTTTGTTAATAATGTCGATCGATACGACTATTACCGCTTTAATTTCGAGGATACTAACAATTTCAATGTGCGTTTGGATGACTTGAGTGCAGATGCTAAAGTTGAATTAATTCAAGACTTAAATAATAACGATCGAGTCGATGAAGGCGAAGTTTTAGAAATTTCTGATGGTGGTACAGCAGCACAGATAATTAACCGCAATCCTTTAAACAAGGGAATTTACTACGTGCGAGTATCTCCGGGTGAAGCGGGTGATACTAATTACAGTCTCAGTTTGACGGCGAGTTTACCAGAAGTATCGATCGCACCAAATCAACCTTTAATTGGTATCATCGATACTGGGTTTAGCGGCAATAATGCCGATCTTGATTATCGTCGATTCAAATTGGGAAGCGATCGCATTTCTAACGACAACGACCCCTTACTCTCTCCCGGTGAAGGAAACGAACACGGTACGCATATTTTAGGGTTAATTGCTGCTACCCAAGGTAATGGAATTGGGATTGATGGAATTAACGATAAAGCACCAATTTGGTTGGGGCGTGCAGTAGGTAGTGGAAATTGGGCAGAGTCGCTGATTGAATTTGTGGATGCAGCGAAACAGTCGGGACAGAAAAATGCGGTTGTGAATCTGAGTTTAGATTTAACGCAAGTTAACCCAGATGGTAGCGTTACTACAAGATATGAATTAACGCCAAAAGAACGGGAAGCGATCGAATTTGCGCGGCAAAATCATGTTCTAATAGTCACTGCTGCTGGTAACGATGGCGGCGTGATGTCCGTTTTGGGACAAGCTTCCCAGGAGTTTGACAATATTATTACAGTTGGCGCATCCAATGAGTTCGATCGGGCTGACTATTCCAGTTATGGTGCGGGTTTAGATATTTTAACTGAAGGTGGCACCATTGATCAACCCGTAACTTCCACAGTTGGAAATAGCTTAGGTAAAATGACGGGAACTTCCGTTGCAGCAGCGAAAGTGACGGGTGTTGCATCTTTAATTTGGGCAGCAAATCCCGATCTTAACTTCAAACAAGTAATTTCAATTCTCGAATCTACAACTACAGATTTGAAGACATCAGGATGGGATGGAGAAACGGGATTTGGATTGCTTAATTCAGCAGGAGCAGTAGAATTAGCGAAGAATACAATAGGGGAAAATTACACGCCGGAAGCTTGGGTAGCACCATTAATTTGGGATGGTGAAGGGAAAGTAACGCCAACAGAACGTGCAGCGCAAGGTGGGATATCAATTGCTACAGCACCTCAATTTTCACCCGCGTTTTCCGATAACGATAAAGTTGACTCGACAACACCTGAAAAATATTACCAATTTACAGTCAGTCAACCTGGTTATGTACGCTGGACACTTACTCGCACAAATGGTAGCAACGAATTTCCTGGTGCAACGTTGGTGAAAGCAGATGGTACTCCCGGACGCTTTAAATTTGTATCGGGCGGGGCTGCTACCAGTGTTTCTGTTGAAGGCCAAACTCCGCCTATTTCAAGAACAGATGGTGTATTTGTTGACCCTGGAACCTATTATTTGAGACTTCGGAATGGAACAACCAACACGGTAAAAAACTACAATCTTTCCAATGAGTTTATTGCCGATTCAGTCAATACATTTCCAACGCCTGTCAACTACTCAACAACACCTTATTTTGACTTTGAGCCAGATATCCAAAGTAAGGCATTAAGTGGAAATACTGCTACTCAGTTGAATGTATCCGGTCAGGTTGAATATAAATTGGGAGATGTGAGCAACTACATTGCCAAATATGGATTTGAAGTGAAAGAATCAGGCAAATTAAAACTGAACTTACTTTCTCCCAATGGCAAAGCAAAACTTAGTGTTGAGAAATTTATTGGGTTTGAAGATCAAACTGTTGAATTGGCTAATTACAGGATAAATGCTAACTCGACTCAGCAGTTGGAAATAAACCTGAATAAAGGGCGATATCAGATTGAGGTAACACCTCCTTTTGAAGTTTGGAATGAAGCTGATTATATCGATGGTCAAACTTTAAAACGACCTTACACGCTGACGGGGGTATTTTCGCGACTTGCGCCAAAACCTGGGGAAGGGAATGTTCCTATTGCTGCGGGTGATTTTATCAAGACGGTGACAAGTAATGGGGTAGATACTCATTACTACAATAATGGCTATTTGAGTGTTCAGCCGAAAGGATTGGCGACTTGGTACACTTATGGCACGGGTAAACCCATTTCAGGCGTGACAACTACTGCTATAGTAATCGAAATACCAGCAGATCCCGATGGAAATGGTTCAATAGCCACCGCTACAGTAATTCCTAACCCGAATCTCGCCAATGGTAATGTCAGTCAATACCCTAAACCTTGGAGTTATGCTTCCCAAGGAACATCGATCGGCGGTAGTAACGATCTGAATGATTTCTATACTTTCAATTTGGCTGAATTCAATTGGGTTGACCTTCAGTTAAAAGGTTTAAATGCCAAGGCGGGTTTTGAGCTAATAAAAGATAGCAACAATAATAGAAAAGTAGACGATGGTGAGATAATAGCCTCGGCGATTTCTCAGGATGGCATCACAGCAACACCAATGAGAACTCGTTTATTAGAAGCAGGCAATTATTACGTTCGGGTTTTCCCTGAAGGAACAGGAACTCTTACCAATTACAATCTGAATCTTTCTCCTACACCCACCGATATTGATGGTAACGGAACGCTATTTACAGCAGGTAAAGGTAAGGTTTATTCGGAGGCTTTTCGTAGTTCGATCGAAATCGGGGATAAGTTACAGACGGGTGGTAGTGGGTCAGTTGGTGGTGCTGACATAAGAGATTACTACGTTTTTAACTTGAATCAAGAGAAAGACGTTGAACTGAAGTTTTACGGAGCTAGTACCTCTGCTAATTTCAATCTAATTCAAGATAAAAATAACAATGGATATGTCGATCCTGGTGAAGTATTAGCTAGTGGAAACCAAACGCAGCCGATTAACTACAATTTACAACCTGGAACTTACTACGCAGAAGTCTTCACAGGTTGGATGAGTGCCAACACTGATTACAGTTTGAGTCTCGTTCAAGATGCTCCTTACAGGACGGCGATTAATAAAGAATATCCGAATTTCAGTGGATTATTAGGTAATCCGACTGGAGATTTTTGGCAGGCAACAAAATCACCAACAGGCACGACTGGGTATGGGAGAAGCTACGAGCATGGTACTATTCACTGGTCGCCTCAATATGGTGCTGTAGCCCTTTGGCATGGCTTTCAAAATACCTATAACCAGAACGGTGGTTCTGGTGGTTGGTTAGGTTTCCCAACGAAAGATAAATACGATTGGGAAGGTGGGCAACGCATCGATTTTGAAGGCGGATATATGTTCTGGAAACCCAATCGGGCGGGGGTAAAAGCCTACCGTCCTTGGGAATCTGCCAATGTGCAACCTATTGCTAATGTTTGGAATCAGAAGATTGAGCAAGGAGATTTTGTTCTAAAAACGATAAGCCCGAAAATAGGTCAAGAAAAGCTAATCCCAATGCAGGGTAAGTTTAATTGGTCTGATGCAGATGGAGACGCGATTACTAAAGTTAGATTTTACGATCGCTCAACTTTGGGAGATTTTGTAGGGCCATTAGGTAGTGTAGTCAAACAAATTGACGGCTACTCAGTTATCGAAGCAGATGCAAATAAACTTAATGATGTTTATTTCAGTGTTCGGCAACTGGGTAATACGTCTGTTTCTGTTTCGGTGTTTGATGGTCAAGTGTGGAGCGATCGCAAAGACTTCACTATTACTACTTATGCCAATAAACCACCTGTTGTTAATGCCTGGAATCTGAGTCTGAAGCAGGGTCAATCCCTTTCTATGCAAGGAAACTTCAGTTCGTCAGATCCAGATGGCGACCCGATAAAATTTTATGCTTTCTACGAAGATTCTCCCGTTGGTTCCTTTACAGCTAGTGGTCAAGGGAATTGGTATGAGCCAAATGGCACAGTTTTTGTAGTACCTGAAAAGAACCTGAACACTGTTCGCTTTGTTGGCGAAAAAGTGGGCAATAGTTCAGCTAGTATTAAGGTGCATGACGGTAAGGTGTGGAGTCAATGGAAGAACTTCAACATTTCAGTGCAGTCTAATAACAAACCACCTGTCGTTACTACTAAGAATCTAACTGTAACTGAAGGTCAATCTATCCCAATGCAAGGGAATTTCAGTTACTCCGATCCAGATGGCAACTCGACAATTACTAAGTTTCAGTTTTTTGAATCTACACCTGTAGCTGATTTCACTGGTAACTTCAGGCGGATAGATAATTCGACTATTGAAGTGGATGCTAAGAATTTGAACAGCGTGCGCCTTTTGGGTGTGCAACCAGGATCGGCAAGTTCCACTTCGTCTTCTATTCGGGCTTTTGATGGTCAAGTTTGGAGTGCGTGGAAAAATTTCGGGATAACAACGCTTGCTAAAAATAGTGGTAGCAACCCTGGTGGTAATACAACAATCATTTCACCGGGTCACATAACTTCTACAATAAACTTTGACCTAAAAAATCAGAGTATTTGGAGTGGAGGGCAAGGATCTTCTATTGGAGGATCAATTTCTAACAAATACAATCCCGAATGGTCATTCGGCTTGGTAAAAACATCACTAGAGGCTGGTTATACTTTTAGTGCATTCGCTAGCGCTGGAACTTTTGGAGTAAATATTCCAACTACTTTTGATATTAATTGGCAGCCAAATCCAGGTGGAAAGTCAGTAGCAGTTAATTTTAGCTCCAAACTTAATTCTGGCTTGAGCCTAGAAACTCTATTTGGCTTGGATTTAAGTGCAAAACTAAATCTTGCCGCCGAATTATCAACGGAATTTCCTTGGCCTTGGTCAGGATGGAATCAGAAAACAAGGTTTGAAGCTTCTGGAGGACTTGACCTTCAGAGCGTTATGAAAGCCGCTAAGTCACCTGTTGTGCTAGACCTTAGTTTAGAAGCAAAAGAGAAAAACAATAATAACTCTAATAGTATCGAGGTGAAGGATGAGGCTTTTCAAGCAATTGATATCATCAATACTTTAGCTCTAATTCCGGCAACAAGTGCTGCGGCTATACCAATTCGTGATGCGGGAATTTTAGGGGCAAGTTTAGGGGCTAATATACAACAAAAATCAAAGTTCGATATAACAGGGTTTGAAATTGATTACGACGGTCAGAAAAATGGAAATGAATTGATTCTTCCTTTCAATGGTTCTGGAATTTTGAATGTTCCTATTCCAGACTGGTTGAAAGCAGGGCAAGAGTTTAAGTTCACACCCACTATCAAACCAATTACGCAGTTTCAATCTTTCTTCAACTTGGGTGGTAAGACTGAACTCTCCTTGAATTCAAAGAAGCTATTTGAATCGGCAGTAGCTAATTTACCTATTCCAGATTGGTTGAAGGAGCAGGCGAAAGAAGCTTTACCAGGTGTCAGTCTTAAGTACTCAGTGGAAACACCCTACTTACAAGTCTGGAAAGGAAAAATTTTCAATCCATTCGATTTCACAAGTGCTTATAAACTTAGTGAAATTAACGTCAAAATTGGCTAGTTGATTTCTACTCATTTTGTAGAGAAGTACGATCGTACTTTTTCAGATCTAAGTGCTGGTGGGGTATTGAGTGCGATCGCCCTTTTTCGGATGTCAGTGCTGGTGGGGTATTGAGTGCGATCGCCCTTTTCGCTATGTGAGTGCTGGTGGGGATGTGAGTGCGATCGCCCTTTTTCGGATGTCAGTGCTGGTGGGGATGGGGGTGCGATCGCCCTTTTCTGTATGTGAGTGTTGGTGGGGTATTGAGTGCGATCGTACTTTTTCGGATGTCAGTGCTGGTGGGGTATTGAGTGCGATCGCCCTTTTTGGGATGTCAGTGCTGGTGGGGGTGGGAGTGCGATCTCTCTTTTCGGTATGTCAGTGCTGGTGGGGTATTGAGTGCGATCGCTCTTTTTGCGATGTCAGTGCTGGTGGGGATGTGAGTGCGTTCGCCCTTTTTCGGATGTCAGTGCTGATGGGGTATTGAGTGCGTTCGCGTAGCGTGCGCCTTAGCGCAATCGCTCTTTTTCGGATGTCAGTGCTGGTGAGGATGGGAGTGCGATCGCCCTTTTTGCGATGTCAGTGCTGGTGGGGATGGGAGTGCGATCGTTATGAAATAATCAAAAAGAACATATTTTTGAGAGGTAACAAACCTTTTTCAAAATGGATGAACTGATTCAAGGCATAGGATTTACTATCAAAGCCAGCAAATTCGACTTCTTTTTCGGTCGCGTGACATCCACTCCCACTAATGCAAGACGATCCTCAGATAATTTAAGGGACTTGAGAATTTTGGGAATTGACGAAGCATCTGGCGGCAAAGAACGGCTTTTACAAATCTTTGCAGAAGGATTAAATGCCCCGGAAGTTCCCGATCGAAAAACTAACGAATATGGCGTACATATCTCCAGAAAAGTAGAATTGAGTGGGGGAGAAAAGCCAGGTGCTATCATCGTTCGTTACTTTTATCCCCAAGGCGACTTGAATGCCATTCCTCAAGTTACCTCGATCGTTCCTTTAATTTATCAATAACCAGCAGTTATGCAAATACGCTCCATCAGCAAATCAGAATTCAACCAAATTCCAGCCACTCGGCAAATTATCGTTCACGAATACGCCCGAAAATTCGCTTGCTTAGATTTGGGAGAAACTTTAGGGTGTTACGGACTTAGCTGGTGTAGTGAATTAGTGGATTTAAGTATAGAACATTCAACCGATAAAAAACTGCTTTGGATAGGTATCGATCGACAATTAGCAGCTATCTGTTTGTCAAGCGGTCGCATTTGTGTTGCTATGCCTTTAACGGCTAACCTAATTCAGATTAAAATCATTCAAGAAGTGACGGCTGTTTTGACGGAAAACGAAATATTATTATTTAATCCCAATGGTTCGTTGCGATTTAATCATGGCTTCCCAGATTTAGCCTCAGAAATTATAATCGCTGAGGATTATTTAACGATAAGATTAATGGATGGTGACAGTTTTAAGTTGAATCCTCAAACAGGAGAATTCAGACAATTAGTAGGGGAATTAATTACTTCATAAGTTGGGGAAGAAGTGCGATCGCCTGTCTTTAATCTCTCATGCGATCGCTCTTTTGCAATGTAAGTGCTGGTGAGGATGTGAGTGCGATCGCCTGTCTTTAATCTCTCGTGCGATCGCCCTTTTCGCTATGTCAGTGCTGGTGGGGTATTGAGTGCGATCGCCCTTTTCGCTATGTCAGTGCTGGTGGGGTATTGAGTGCGATCGCTTCTTTTTTCTATGGAATATTAAAAAGCGATCGCTATAAACTACCCAGATTATTCTGCATTTTCGTCCTCAGTTTCATCCAACTCTAATGTATACTCTAATGCTGACTTTAGCTTTAATAAATAGCTAGCAGAAAGAGTTCCCAATTGCCGTATTAATCGTTGCTTATCAATCACTACAATTTGGTAACAAAGCGCCACTGACTCTTGCGTTAATCCACCTTCTCCAGCAGGTATGACAATAGTACCTGGTATTTTAGCACGTCGCAAATTACTGGTAATAGGAACAACAACTATAGTTGTAGTGAAGCGATCCAATGTATTTCTTTGTACCAGAATAACTGGTCGTATGCCAGCTTGTTCTGAACCTCTACTTGGATTCAAATCAGCTAAATAAACATCTCCCCGCATCAAAGTATATCCTCTTTTCGCAGATTGGGTAGATAATCCTTTAAAACTGCTTCAGACCAGGCTAAATCTTCTTGAGCAAATTCATTTTTAATAGCCTCAGCTTCTTCATCAAAAATCCTATCCCACTCCTGAAATAATTGTTTTTTATGTAAGGAACTAGCAAATTTTAGGACTTGCTCTTGTTCTGACAAAGAGAGGTTAGAGATTATTTCCAGCAATTCTGTTTTCACTATTTCTGTTGTTTTGGTTGTCATTATGCAAAACCAACAAACTCTAAATAGATTATAACATGATGTGGCGATCGTGCTTGTGGGATTTGAGAGTGCGATCGCGCAGCGATGCGTAGCATTATCGCTTTTGGGGATGGATGTTAGTGCGATCGCCCTTTTCGCTATGTCAGTGCTGGTGGGTATTGAGTGCGATCGCTCTTTTTCGGATGTCAGTGCTGCTGGGGGTGGGAGTGCGATCGCCTACGGTACGCACTCGCGTTCGCACTTTTGGCGATGTAAATGCTGGTGTGTAGCGTATTTCAGCAATTAAACGATGAGCGGTTAGGGAGTCTTGCTGGTAGAATTAGTACAGATGAACTACTGCGCTTAGTAAACAACCCATCAGCGCAACGTTTCTTAGACACCCGCAGCAACAATATTAATATAATCCAAGAAGTAGAAGGCCGACTTTTAAGAATTACCCTTTCTGGCGACAGTCAGCGGATAATTTCAGTAGGGCCAATTCGGACAAACTTAGTCAGAAACCGCATTGCTAGCGGTGAATTCATTCCACTGACCTAGAGGTACTGGTGATGGCGAAAATTCATATTTCCGAAATCCAAGATATATTAGCACAAAAAGGCGCGTCAGATGCCAAGCCAGATCCCAACTCAGGATATTTTCTAGAAATTCGATTTGACGATCCTCAGTTAGATCCCAAAGTAGTTGATGAAGAATTCCAAAATCAAACTATCACAGCTGATTGCCCTTACGGAATGGTAACAATTCAGTTTGACAAATACGGGCAACTGAAATCGATCGATTTAAGTTAATTTAAGGTTAAAATATTGTGCTTTTGGAATGTTAATGCGAACGCGAGTGCGTGCGCTGACGAGAGCGATCATATTTGTTCAATTGGAGAGTGCGTTCGCGAAGCGTGGCGTTAGCCATATCGCTTCTTTTTTCTATGGAATATTAAAGAGCGAGTTTTAGGGAATATTAAAGAGCGATCGCCTCTCATCACATCTTCCCTTTTTAATTACTTCTGTACAGCCGCAGCCCGTTTTTTCTCCGCTCTACGTTGCCACTTTTGAGCAATTTTCTCTGATTCTTCACTAAACTCTTTGATTTTTTGTTCAACTTCTTTAGCAAAATTAAGGATTTCATCTAACTCAGCTAATTGTTGTTCATTTAAAGATGGTTTTGTCATTGCAAATTCTCCAGACGGCTTTTCAAATTATTAACTAGCATTTTAGTTTCTAATACTCTACCCAGTTCACCTGCCAAATCCTCCCCAGCTTCCTGAATTTCCTCATCTGTATTTGTCTGTGTTGCCGAAAGGTTTTCTACTATACTGCGAATTCGTCTTCTTTGTGTCTCAACAAATAGCATAGCACTGCTAAAAGAAGCAAAGAACTGAATTAATCTCGCGTTTTCGGGAAAGCGATCGAGGATAGCTCTAGTTAAAGTAAGTCCTGTGGTAGCCTCCTGCTCAACTTGATTAAGCTCTTGATTTAATTGCTCGACAAGAGCAGTAATTTCTGGTGGAATAGGCATTTTGTAATTATATCGTAGCAGAGAATGAGATTACAAACGGGCTAGTTAGATTATAGAGTGGGAGCGTGCCAAGATGAATTCGAGAGTGCGATCGCGCAGCGATGCGTAGCATTATCGTTTTTGCTAATGGATATGGGTGCGAACGCGAGTGCGTGCGCGTTAGCGCAATCGTGTTTGTTCAATTGGACAGTGCGAACGCGAGTGCGTGGCGTTAGCCATATCGCTGGTTTTTTCTAGGGAATATTAAAGAGCGATCGCCTTCCAAAATAAAGTGCGATCGCATGAAAGGGATAGTAAAATAAGGCAGAGCCATTTGAGCCGACAAAGCTATCTCACTATGCAAACCTCAACCTTTGATAGAATTTTAGACGAGATCGAAACATTGTCTCTAGATGAACAAACTGCCCTGTTAGGGATTATGCAGCGAAGACTTAGGGATCGTCGTCGTACCGAAATTGCGGCTAATATTGCACAAGGAAAAGAAGATTACAAGAAAGGAAACGTTTTTCGAGGCACAGTTAATGAAGCGATCGCGGAGCTAAACAGTTGAAAATTATCACTTTTGCTCGCTCGTTTAAACGTGCTTACAAAGCCATCATCCGCAAACGCCCGGAACTACAGCCCAAAGTTGAAGCTGTCTTGAGACTTTTGGCAGAAAACACTTTCGATCCATCACTCCAAACACACAAACTCAAAGGTCAGTTAGCTGGCTCTTGGGCTTGTACTGTGGAGTATGACTGCCGGATTGTATTTGACTTTGTTGCGAATCCAGAGTCAGGAGATGAGGAAATTCTCTTACTCGACATTGGTAGTCATGATGAGGTGTATTGAAAATACGGGTGCGATCGCGCTTGTTCAATTTGAGAGTGCGATCGTTTTTGCTAATGGATGTGGGTGCGATCGCACTCTCATTCTTCCATTTCTAAAATTGTTGGGATATCGCGTGCAGCGTGGAGTATCCGCACAATCTCGACAATTTCACCACTATCCAAATAGAAAATCAAATAATTCTCAAAACCTTTTACCCCCCATTTTCGCAGACCCGCTAAACGTGGATTCTCAACCACACAGCGCTTACCAATACCAGGTGTTTGTGCGATTTTAGCAAAAGTTTGCCTTGCTGAATCAAAAAATCTCACCGCTGCATCAAAGTTGCTTTCTGCGATGTATTCAAAATGATCGTCAAGGTCAAAACTTGCCCTTGGCGAAATCGAAATGCGTCGTGTCATTTATTTTTTTTGCGAAATCTTTCCATTAGTTGAACTCGTTTCTGTTCCCACCATTCATCGGTTACTTGAATAGAATCGCCACTATCAAGACCTTCTAATAATAGTTCCTCCAACCGCCGATGATCTGCGCGTTCCTGTTCTTGACGAATTAGATGGCGGATGTACTCACTAGCCGTACTATAGCCGCCCCTGTGTACTTGTTCTTCAATAAAAGCCCGCATCGACTCTGGAAGCGAGATGTTAAGCGTTGTCATTCGGTTTTAACCTATTCCCTGATTCCAGTATAGGTTATTTGGCAAATTTTGTCAATTTATGCCAATCAGTAGCTAAAGCGATCGTTTTTTGGTGATGGATGTGGGTGCGATCGTGCTTGTTCAATTGGAGAGTGCGATCGCTTTTTTCTCTCTCTCAACGCCATGCAAACACAGCCTGCTATCAACGAACATCTCTCCCCTGAATTAGCACAAACTTTTCTGGAAGGATTACCCGAAACTATTCGTAACGGACTGGAAATGCGAGCTAAAAGAATGAACTATCCCGTCTGGGCAATAATTGAAATGGCGATCGCAGGCTATCTCGATGAAGAAGCTCTATCCTTTGTTGATTGTAAGCCTAAGCTTGATTAGCGATCGCCCTTTTCGTTATGTCAGTGCTGGTGGGGTATTGAGTGCGATCGCCCTTTTTCGGATGTCAGTGCTGGTGGGGTATTGAGTGCGATCGCATTCAACTTAACTTTAATCCATTCATTTTGATTCCAGAAATAAACCCATCTCAACTCGAAAAAACTCAGCTAGTTTTCTGGCTTCATCATGCTTAATCTGTCTTTTATTCATCAAAATTTCTGAAACTGCTGTGGTTGACCCTAAAATCGGTATCAAGTCCGACTCTTCTAAATCCCTTGCATCCATTAAATGTCGCACCATCGAGCTATAATTGACTGTATAAATAGGATAATTTTCTTCTTCAAACTTCTCAATCAGTACGAGCAAAAGCTCCAGAAAAACATCTTCCTCCACTGTCCGTGGCGAACGATGTTCAAGTTCTTGTGCAAGAGCGATCGCTCGTTCGTTCTCAGCCTCCGTCGCGATCGGTTTCGGCTGATAGCGAACTAATAATTCTGTATAAGATTTTGCATCAAAAGTACGGGTCATTTTTCCATTCATCCTTGTCATATTCTGCGTGAGTTAGAACGTATTTGACGTAGATTGTTTGAGAAACATAAACAATATCTACAATCAGCCGATATCGGTTTCCCTTAATATTGAACACTGTGAAGTTTCCCACTGCCTCGGCTTTGGGGTAAATTTGCTGAACATCAAGCAAGTTTTGCCATATCACTTTACTTGCTACTCTATACCAAGCATAAAGGGCTTCCCTTGCATCTGAATGTTCATCACTAAATTCGCGAAGCGTTTTTCGGCTAATGACACGCATCACACCAACCTTTTCAATCGCACCACCATCTTTATTATCTGGCTTGTGTACCGCAATACTCAAATTTAGTGCTGGTGGGGATGAGATTGCGATCGCGAGTGCGTGCCGTAGGCAATCGCCATTTTCGGTATCTCCGTGCTGGTGGGGTATTGAGTGCGATCGCTTGTTTTTTCTATGGAATATTAAAAAGCGATCGCCTTTTCTCAAAATCAAGCACTCACTCAACTTTTCACACCACTACTCACTTCTATGTGGGAGATATCCAATAGGACTTACGCAAAGCAAGAGCGTGCGTAAGTCCCGTCTAAACATCTCTAATTTGACTTTTACGATCGGTTCTGAGCTAATTTTTGCTGGCAGCAACAGGTGCCGGTTCGTAAAGATACTCAAAACCATTACCATCGAGATCGCGACCGTAGAAAGAAGCGGTGCCATCGCGATGTTCGTGAATACGAGTGACTTGAACTCCTTGGGCTTTCAGCTGTTCGTAGGCAGTTTCCATTTCCGATCGATCGCTGAAAACAAACCCAAAATGCGGCCCTGCTTGATCGTAACCCGGACTCAACAGCGCCAAACCATCTTGTCCAGCTTTGAGATAAGCCCAGTCAGCATCTTTCCAGACTAACTCCATGCCCAAGTTTTTGTAGAACTCAGCTGCTTTGTCAATATCTTGCACGCAAATGGCGACGTGGCCCAGTCGTTTCAGCTTCATAGGTTAAAAATCTTAACGTTTCTCCCTACTTATGATTGTATGGCAGCTACTTTAGAGTTAGTTTTGCCTGTTTTTCATACCGAAGACAGACGATCGCTCTATGCTGTTTAACCCAGTCAACCTACCTTACTGGATTTTCCTGGGAATGGGAGTCTCGTTGTTCCTGTTAGTCATTTTTTCCGGTGGGGGAGACGACGATCTCGATTTAGACGCCGATGCGGATGTCGATGTTGATGCAGATGCGGGTAGTTTGCACTTCGACACAGACGCTGATGGCAACGGTGACTTTAACGCTTTGCAAATACTCGGATGGTTGGGTTTCGGTAAAGCACCGCTAATTTTGTTGCTGGCTACTGATTTTAGTCTTTTAGGACTGATTGGCTGGATGCTCAACGTGGCAATAAGCAACATCTGGGGCAATGCACCCAAAGGTTTTTTGGCAGGAATTGTAGCGCTATTGGCGCTGGTAATCAGTTCGTTTGTGGGTAGTGCGATCGCGCGACCGCTCGGTAAAATTTTCGCATCTTTTGGGGAAGATGCCAGCAGCGATCGCATTATTGGTTGTATAGGTACAGTTAGTTCCGCCAGTATTCCTGTAGAAAACCAAGGCAAAATCGGTCAGGTAGATGCGATCGATTCAGCTCGCAATCTTGTCACCATCAGTGCCGCATTACCGGAATGGGCGAAGGTTGTGCCTTGCCGGGGTCAAAAAGTATTGGTGATCGATCGCCTGCCTCAATATTATCTCGTCATCGTCAACGAGAGTTCCGATCTAGACCATTGGTTAGAAACTTCACCAAAAAACAACCGAAAAGTTAAGTAATTAGTAGAATGGGCACCACCCACCTCGTCTCACCAAAATCAAAACTTTGCAATAGGTTTAAATCGCCATGTTATTTTGGCTAACTTTCATTCAATCTTTACCCCTTGCTACCGCCGCTGAAGCTGCACCGACACAGCCGCAAAAAAACGTAAATTCGCAAGATTCCAGGTCTGCGTTAATGGCGCAAACACTTCATCCTGCACCCATTCAGCCAACACTAGCACAAGCGGATGTATTAGGTGGAGGAGTTACTTTCTTCGCCGGACTTGTTGCTGCTTTGGTTGTATTGCTGCTAGTAAGCATTTGGGCTTATACGCGGGTTTATGTAATTACGCCCACCAACGAAGCTTTTGTTAGAACTGGCGGCGTTTTTATGAAGAAGAAAACCGTGTTCCTCAACGGCGGTTGTATTGTTCTGCCAGGATTTCACGAACTCACCCGCGTACCCCTGAGAGAAATTTCCATTGATGTTGAGCGCACTGGTAAACTTGCCGTCCGTACCAAAGATTATTTGAGAGCGGATATGAGAGTTACCTTTTATGTCTGCATTACTGCTTCGGAAGAAGATGTGCTGACTGCTGCTGCCCGACTTTCTCAACAAGGAAAAATTACCCCAGAGAACATTAAAAATGCTTTGGAAAAACGGGCAGACGATGCCATTCGCGCCGCAGCGAAAACAAAGGATTTGGCAGAAATCGATTCGGATAAGTTAGGGTTTGCCCAAGAAGTATTAAATTTGGTCGAACCGGATTTGAAACGAGTTGGTTTAACCCTGAATAACATCGCGATTTCGGAAATTGAAGAAGGCGATACCTACGACACCAATAATTTCTTCGACGCTCAAGGTGTGCGCCTGCGAACGGAAACGATTCAGAAATCGATTCAGCAAAAACGAGAAGTTGAACTGACAACCCAAGTTTCGATCGAACAAAAAGAACTGGATGCCCAAAAGCGCTCTCTGCAAATTGCCCAAGAGAAAGAAGGTGCGAAACTGGAACAGCAATTGCAAGTAGAAGCATTGAAGGCTCAAAAACAACGGGAAATTCAAGCCGCCAAAGACACCGAAGCAGCTACAGTTTTGCGTACCAAAATATTGCAAGATAAATCTGTTGAAGAAGAAGAAATCCGCAAAAAGCTGGCGATCCAACAAAGCCAAATTGAAGCAGATATTTCTCTAGAAGAACGCAACAAACAACTGAAAGTAGCGCAAACATTGCAAAAACGCGAAGCAGAATTAGCTGAAATCGAGCGGCTGCAAAATGTAGAAGCTGCCAAACTGCAAGCGCAAGTGCAAGTAGCCGAATCGGAAAGACAAGCAAAATTAGCCCAAGAAGATGTCGCCATTGCAGTTGCTAACAAAAAACGAGAAAGTTTCGTTGCGGAAGCGCAAAAAGCCAAAGCAGAAGCGGCAGTAACAACAGCCAGCGCGGTTGAAAAAGCCGAACGCGATAAACAACTTTCGATTATTGCCGCAGAACGAGAAGCACAAGAACGTCGTATTTCCGATCAAAACGTCGTGGAAATCGATGTTTTCCGACGCAGAAGGCAAGCAGAAATCGCGCAACAAGCGGCAGAGTTGGAAGCAGAAGCTATTCGCACTTTGGCACAAGCAAATCGCGATAAAGCTTTGGCAGAAGCGGAAGGTATTGAAGCGAAAATTTCAGCCGAAAATACCATCAGTAACGCTAACCTAAGTGCCAAGATTATTACCGCAATTTGGCCGGAATTGTCAGAAAAACTGCCGGAAATCGTGCAAGCTTTGGCACCACAACCGGGTGTTTTGGGAGATACCCGCATTTACTCTTTCCCTGGCGCAAACAGTCACAATGGAAATGGTGCTGGTGATGTGAATAAATTGTTACTTTCGACAAGTGGTTTAGCGCTGATTAACACATTGTTGGAAGATGGGAAATTGGGAGAATTAATTGGACAAATCAGCCATTTGGTGCGTAATGATGGCAGTAAACCATCTGTTTCTTTAGATGGTGAAATGTCAGCAGATGTGAAATTATCGCCGAAAGAACAACCGACAGTAGCAAAGCGGCAAATTTCCGATTCATCACCTCGAAAAACGACAGCGATGCAAACTTCTTCCACACAACCTACGGTTATTGGGAAAGATGATAACGGAGGTTTGACATCCTAAAAGTCGATCGCTCTTTTTAAAGCCGCTTTCAGATGAGTCTGTACAACCCGGTTTCTTGAAGAAATTAGAAACCCGGTTTCTTCAAGAAACCGGGTTTCTATTCTGGGTTTCTTGAAGAAACCGGGTTTCTATTCTGTACTTAATCTAACTGAAACCGCTATAATCAGTAAATACCAATGGTGGAAATTATGGTACAGTACAATTCGCAAGAATATCTGCCAACTGCTGAAGAATTACTCGAATCTGACGAAAAGGCTGTAGATGATGAACTCCAGAACTTAATTACTAACCTATTGTTATCAATTCTGGCAACAATTTGGTCTAATCGGCAAGATTGGTTTTTTGGCGTTCTCGAACAATTGCAAGTAGGTTGGCTACCTTTAGTTGAGGTATGCTCTCAATATTATGCTGAAATTGCTTGCGTAATTTATTATCGGAGTGGAAGCGTTCCAGCGATTCATTTCGATAAACTTATTTTGCAACAAATTGGTGAACTGAATGCAGAAATTGATGTGGATTTGTATGTGCTGGACTGAGGGTGCGATCGCTTTTCCTCAACATCTCTGCATCCCTTACCACGTTTTCACCCTTTTCACAGCTTACTGCAAATTAACCGATCGACCGATTGTGCGATCGCCAAAGCGAACTCGCAATCCCACCTCCTTCACATATAAATTTATGTATGACATCAGCGCCGAAATAAAGACAAGAACGCCCACCATTTCAAACAATTCTTCCACGGTATTGACGATCGCATAAATGAAATTTTCTTGTCCGTACAAATTTGAATAATATGCACCCACCATTTCTACGCCGAGTGTACCAGAAATGAAGATGCCGCCAGCCAGAAAAAATAAACGCCTTGTATTTTTTGGCAAAGCAGCAAGAAATTGCATAAACATCAGCAGGCAAATAATTACAAAAATTCCACCAGGAATCACCCATGCGAAGTACAAGAAACCGCTGGTATGGAATAGCGATCGCATTGGGTTAATCAGTTCTTCGTGGAGACTGACTAACTCGTCCAACGACAAAAACACAAAAATAATTGACAGCGCTTTCCACTGGGGAGAGTAGCGGTTTCCTGCTACTTTTTTCGCATGGGCAATAATCGCGAGAAGAATGGCACAAAATAATAGTGTAGCTGTGGAGTATACCGCCGGAATGTTGGCTTCGCCATCAACATTAAATAATCGTACTAATGCTTCTCTTGAGGGGTAGTAAGGCAGATAGTACAGTGTGAACTGTGTAATTATACTTACCAAAGTGAGCGCAACAACAATCAAACTCAAAAATTTGACTGTTTTACTCACAGGGAGATAAATCTCAATATTAGTGGACGCAAGCTCTGAAATAATTAAAGTATCTGAGTCTTGGTTTGGTGGGCTAATATCGCTATTTACCGAAGTTAGATTTTGATTGCTGTTTTTCTTCACTCGCATTTATTTTTCAGTTAGGTAAACTTTAAACGTGCAAAACTTCCGCCCAGACGCAGTAGGCAACTTCAAATTTCAATCGATCTAAGCTAGGCCGGATGAATTTAATTAACAAGCAATTAATTCTATATTAAAATAAGGTTAATCTAAAGTTGCCATCTGCCATAGGGATGAAAGTTGGCTTTTTCTGCTCGGACGTTGGAATAGTAAAATTGGTAAAGTCTTTATTTAAAGAGGGGTCAGATGATCGTAGAAGATTCTGCTGTAAAAGAAGCTTGGTCAGCATTAGAAAATTCAATTATTTACTATCAAGGACGCCCGGTGGGGACGATCGCAGCTCGCGATCCGGATGTAGAAGCGCTCAATTACGACCAGTGTTTTATCCGCGATTTTGTCTCCAGTGCGCTGGTTTTTCTGCTCAAAGGTAGATCGGAAATAGTCCGCAATTTTCTTGAAGAAACCTTAAAGTTACAGCCAAAAGAAAGGCAATTGCTTTCTTCTAAACCCGGTCGAGGTTTGATGCCAGCTAGCTTCAAGGTGGAATCGGTACATGGAAAAGAACGCCTGAAAGCAGATTTTGGCGAACACGCGATCGCTAGAGTTGCACCCGTTGATTCTTGCCTTTGGTGGATGATACTATTGCGAGCGTATGTTAATTGCACAAAAGATACCGATCTAGTCTATCGACCGGATTTCCAAGAGGGTATCAGGCTGATTATGGAACTGTGCTTAGTCGCTCGCTTTGATATGTACCCCACCCTTTTGGTTCCTGATGGCGCGAGTATGATCGATCGCCGCATGGGTCTTTACGGACATCCTTTAGATATTCAATCTTTATTTTATGCCGCTTTGCGTGCAGGTGGCGAACTTCTTTTTCCCGATCGAGATAATCAATACCTGATTAAAGCAATTCGCAGTCGTCTTCCGGCTTTGATTGACCATATTCGCGAACATTATTGGCTAGACAATCACCGTTTGAATGTGATTTATCGCTTCAGAGTTGAGGAGTATGGAGAAGAAGCTCTCAATAAATTCAATATATATTCAGATTCAATTCCATTTTATAGACTCATAGATTGGCTACCAGAAGAAGGCGGTTATTTAGCAGGCAATCTTGGGCCATCGCAAATCGATTGCCGCTTCTTTTCTTTAGGAAATTTAATGGCGATCGTTTCTGCTTTGACCGATCGGCAGCAGTCGTTAGGCATTTTATATCTGATTGAAACCCGATGGAAAAATCTGGTTGGAGATATGCCGATGAAACTATGTTTTCCAGCGTTGGAAGACATAGAATGGAAAATACTGACCGGTTGCGATCCTAAAAATAGACCTTGGTCTTATCATAATGGTGGCAGTTGGCCTGTTTTGCTCTGGATGTTGACAGCAGCATCTCTGAAAATGGGTAGACCGGAACTAGCAGATAAAGCCATTAAAATTGCCGAAAAACGTTTGAGTAAAGATGAATGGCCAGAATACTATGATGGTAAAAATGGCAGACTGATTGGCAAAGAAGCGAGGAGATATCAAACTTGGACGATCGCGGGTTACTTATTAGCAAAAGAGCTAATGGAAAACCCCGCTCGTTTAAAATTAGTTTGTTTTGATGAATACCCTGAAATTGAATAATTCTAAGATTGCGCGTAAGCTTTGAGAGCGTATTCTTTAAATCGTTCTAAATCTGCTTGGATAGTCGATTCAACAACACGCCCCAAAAAGAGATTATCCATCAATTTGCCCAGCCAACCGGGAATAGCATAAGCTACCGACAGCTTGACAATACTGCTACTGTGGCGATCGTAAAAGCGAATCGCGCCTCGATTGGGCAAACCGCTCACCGATTCCCATTGGATAATTTGATTTGGGACTATTTTGAGAATGCGGGAAAGCCATGTGAATTCAAAACCGCCCGTCGCGAGTTTCCAACGAGATAATTCGGGATTATCTTCCAGAACTTTGACAGATTCAATCCACTTCATCCAGCGGGGCATCTGTTCTAGATCGGACCAAAGATTCCATGCAAATTCGATGGGAACCTGGACTTCTACTTGTACGCTATGTTCTAGCCAATCGGACATTTTGGGGATGGGGAATAGGGGATGGGGGATGGGGAATTTCAAATTGCAGATTTGAGATTTCAAATTTAATTAAAATCTCAAATCTCAAATCTGAAATCTAAGATTTAGAATCTAAAATTGCTTTGGCTGCTTGACGCCCGGAAAGGGTAGCTCCTTCCATACTATCGATGTAGTCTTGTTGAGTGTAACTACCTGCAAGGAAGAAGTTAGCGATGGGAGTTTTTTGGGGAGGACGATAGGGGTCCATACCGGGTGCTTCGCGGTAGAGAGACTGGGCGAGTTTGACTACGCTGTACCAAGTCATGTTTAAGTCTCGCGCCGAGGGGAAGAGATCGCAAACTTGTTTGAGGACGTGCTGTGCGATCGCTTCATTGCTTTCCTTGATAAACGGATCTCCCGGTGTCAGCACCAGCTGCAACAGCGAACCTTGTCCTTCCCGATAATAATCCGATGGGCTAGTTAAAGCCAAGTCAGCAAAACAGGAAAAGTCAGCATCTGGCGTATATAACAGATTATCAATTCCCACCGCACGCTCCAACTGTTTCCGCGCCTCGGCATCGTGGAGTTCCGTCACCCAACCATCAAACCGCAATTGTACCGTCGCCACCGGCACTGCATCTAACTTATATATATTGTCGAACTCCTTCCACTTGCGCCACTCTTCGGGGAGAAGGCGCTGAATACCCGGCACATCGCAAGCGCAGATATAGGCATCGGCGACGATCGTTTCTTCCGTTTCGCCGTTGGCAACAATCAAACCATTAACGCGGGTTGCTTCTTTTTCCCCTGCAAACAGAATTTGCCGCACTCGACGACGGGTATAAATTTTCGTCCCTCGCGCTTCCAGATAGCGCACGATCGGTTTGTGCAGGTATTCATCGGGAGAACCTTCCAGCATTCGCAACACCGATGCTTCCGTTTTGGCAGCAAAAAACTGGAAAATGGTGAGCATACAGCGAGCGGAAATATTTTCGCAATCAATAAAGCCGAGTGCGTAGGCGATCGGATTCCACATTCGCTTAATGCTGCCTTCCGAACCGCCGTGACTGCGGAACCAATCGGCAAAGCTAATTTTATCAAGGGCGCGGATCGTTTTCATCGCGCCATCGAAGTCAACCAAGCCGCGTACTAGAGGACTGGTGCCAAGTGCGATCGCATTCTGAATTTTGTCTGGCACCGAGAGTTGCGACGTGGTGAAAAATGCCTTTAAACCGTTGAAAGGCGCACCGGTGAAAAAGCGAAAATCCAACGCACCCGTTATTCCTCCCCTGTTAACGAAGCTGTGGGTATGTTCTTTCAGGCGCAGATTTTCGATCGCACCCACCTTCTTCATCAAATCGAATAGCTGGTAGTAGCAACCAAAAAAGACGTGCAAACCCATCTCCACATGATTGCCATCGGCATCTACCCAGCTACCGACTTTACCTCCCACAAAGGGACGAGATTCAAATATTTCGACTTCGCAACCGGCATCGACCAGATCGACAGCCGCCGCCATTCCAGCCAATCCCGCTCCGACGATTGCAACTCGCATCCAGTCTTTCCCACTCTATTCCTGTCTTGTGATTATCTTATTTCACTAGACCTTTAGACAACTAGGAAAGCGGGAGTGGGGGAGTGGGGGAGTGGGGGAGTGGGGGAGCGGGGGAGCAGGGGGGCAGGGGAGCAGGGGAGCAGGGGAGCAGGGGGGCAGGGGAGCGGAAGAATTAATATTTTCCCTCTTTCCTCTTCCCTCTTCTCTCTTTCCTCTTCCCTCTTCCCTCTTTCCTCTTCGCTAGCCCCTAATCCCTAGCCCCTAGCCCCTAATCCCGACGCCCTTTCTTCATTTCCTCGCGCAAATCACCTGCAAACTGCCACCCGCATACAAAGTTTGCTGTTTATCCCGAAATCCCATCTCCGCCAACAACCCAGGCAAATCGGTTTGGATGAGTTGCCATGCCGTTTCCGTTTCAAACAACCATAAAAATAACGATATCGGCGGCCAAAATAGGGGATTCGTCGGCGCGTGAAAATCCACCAGTGCAAATACCCCACCCGGTTTCAGCACCCGGTAAACTTCTTTGAGAATTTGTCGCAATTGGTCGGGCTGCATCTCGTGCATGGCGGCGCTGGTATGCACCAGATCGAAACAGTTGTCCGCAAAAGGCATATTTTCCGCAAAAGCTTCTGTATATTGGGCTTGAGGAACGTTATGCCGCGCTCGTTCCAGGGATAAAGGCGAAGCATCCAATCCCGTCACGTTTTGCGAGTACTGCACCAGCACTTGCGTTGCTTGACCGCTACCGCAACAGAGGTCAAGCACTTTAGTTTCTGAATCGATCGTTAAACCTTGTAAAGCCAAGCGGCGGAAACGCCCTTCCCCGCCGACGCTGACAGCAGCAAGACGGGCGATCGCATCGTACAACCACTGATACCGATAGCTCCACTCCCTTAAAATTGTTGCCACAGCTTAATTCTCCTGAATTTATGTATAGTTTGTTGCTAACTTCATCCATTAACAGGTTATATTGTTAAAATCGGTAACAAATATAAAAACTTTGGGAAACTGTTAGCAGCTATGGGGCGTACTGGGGTCTTATTACTCAACTTGGGCGGGCCAGATCAACTGGAAGATGTCCGTCCCTTTCTGTTTAACCTATTTTCCGACCCGGAAATCATTCGCCTGCCTTTTCCCTGGCTACAAAAACCTCTGGCTTGGTTTATCTCCACAATGCGAGCCAAGAAATCTCAAGAAAATTATCGCCAAATTGGTGGCGGTTCGCCCCTGCGTCAGATTACAGAAGCCCAGGCACAAGCTTTAGAAGCACATTTACAGCAAAAAGGACAACCGGCAAGAGTATACATTGGGATGCGCTACTGGCATCCTTTCACTGAGGAAGCAATTGCCAGGATCAAACGCGATCGAATCGATCGTCTGGTTATTCTGCCCCTTTATCCCCAATTTTCCATCAGCACCAGCGGTTCCAGCTTCCGCCTGATGGAAAAAATCTGGCAAGAAGACCCTTTGCTCAACCGCATTGACTACACCGTCATTCGTTCCTGGTATGAGCAACCCGGTTATTTGCAAGCAATGGCGGATCTAATTGCCCAGGAACTCGATCGCTTTCCCAATCGCGATGAAGTTACCGTCTTTTTTAGCGCCCACGGTGTCCCCGTCAGCTACGTAGAAGAAGCCGGCGACCCCTACCAAAAAGAAATTGAGGAATGCAGTGCTTTAATTATGCAAAACCTCAATAGACCGAACCCCCACGTCCTCGCTTATCAAAGTCGCGTCGGCCCGGTCGAGTGGCTCAAACCCTATACTGAAGATGCCATTGAGAAACTCGGATCTGAGGGAATCGAAGATTTGGTAGTTGTGCCGATCAGTTTTGTCTCCGAGCATATCGAAACACTTGAAGAAATCGATATCGAGTACCGCGAACTAGCTGAGGAAGCTGGCATTCACAACTTCCGCCGCGTCCCCGCCCTCAATACTCATCCCGTATTTATTGACGCCTTAGCAGATTTAGTCATCGATGCTCTCAACTCTCCTAGTGTGAAGCTTGCTGAAGTAACACAAATGAAGAAGAAAGTCAAGATGTACCCCCAAGAGCGTTGGGAGTGGGGGCTGACTACTTCTGCGGAAGTTTGGAACGGTCGTGTGGCGATGATTGCTCTGATTGCCTTGCTCTTGGAGCTGATGAGCGGTCAGGGGCCACTGCACTTGGTCGGACTGCTGTAGGAATTTTAGATTTTGGATTTTAGATTTTGGATTTTGGATTTTCGATCGAAAAATGAATCTGAAATCTTAAATCTCAAGGCAAAGAAACGCGAGGTAAAGAAACCCGGTTTCTTGAAGAAACCGGGTTTCTGCGAACAATACCAAAAATTCTTGTGGGGTAGGCATCCTGCCTGCCGAGAGAAATTCTTTTGGAGCAGATGTCTAATGTTCTTAATTCTACCGCTTCTTCCCCGACGCCCTATCCCCTAAAATCAATCGGGGTTGCTTTTGTAGCCTCTCCTTCCCGGTAAACGCTTACTTTGTTTGTACCAGCGATACCAATCACCAGAGCTGCGAATTGCCAACCACAGCAAAATCATCGCAATTAACCCACCCTGTCTGGGCGCGTCAAAGGCTAAAAGTACGAGCGCCACACACAAGGCATCTTGAACAAAGACAGCCCACAAGGGTAAACCGCGCAATCGAAAGAACAAGCCAACTTGAACAAGTTGCAGCACAAGCGCCAATAAGCCACCAACTATGCTAATTACAATAATTAACCAACCGGGGGCATCAGTAATCTCGGCAACAGCAACCCCCATAATCGCTCCGACGATGGGGCTAAACAAGAGATGAACAATTTGCAGGACGCGCTGCCCCAACAACTTTTTCGAGGCAAACAACTCAAATAAAGACCAACTGGTAAGCACTCCCACTACTACCTGCGGATGAATCAGAGAGAGAATAGGTACGCGAGACCAAAGATTATCTCCCTGGAAAAGGCCAATTAACAGTAGGGGCAGGGCAATTCTCCCGACTCCTACCGCCGCAGCAGCAGAGAGTGCGGCTAGTAGCTCAATCATAATAAATCAGCCTGTTCGCTTAGCCAACCGTCTCAAAGAGCAGTTGGCTATAGCTTAATTTTTCTTAAGTTTAACCATCTGAGTAGGATCTGTCCATCTGGACTGATAATTAAGTCTTTGATGTTACCTCTATGCCCTCTAAGAGTGTAGATTTATTGGCCAGTTTGCAAATTTCTTACCATAATCTCTACTAAGTCGCTTTGGGTTGATTGAAATTTTCTGCCATCCTTTACAGAGTTAACTTACGACTGGCTTTATGCGAAAATAACCTATAAGTGTTATTACAGCAAAAGGCGCTCAAAATTTATGATAAAATAATCAATTAAGCCTAAATGATTTGTGTAAACCTGTAATCAAATTGTGCTTTGAAGAGGTTGTAGATATACTGTGCGATCGCTTTTGTCAGTAGTGCCGAAACTTCATTACGCATTTGGCGATACTTGTGGCGATCGCACACTAAAAACGGTCAATCTATAGATGCTGCCTTACGACGCCGAAATAGTGCTAACAAACAACCTACCGAAAGCAAACCAATAATAGCAGAAGGTTCGGGTACGGACTTCACTTCGATATCCACTTCGATATCGTCGTAAATGTCTTCCAAAAATTCAATTTCCGGCAAACCTTCCCAATCGTCAAACGTCGATGGTTCATAAGCGAAAGAACCTGAAAAGATGTTGCTGGAGTTGCTAGTGCCAATGGTACTGGAACTGGATGGTGCATTTCGCAGCACGTTGTTAATCCAAGTGGCAAAGGAAGAAACTCTCGTAGCTGCTGAAATGTCGCCATAGTCAGCATTAACAGAACCATCTGTTGCGGAGATAAAAGAGTTAACGCCTGCTAGCAAGCCGTTGATGAATAACCCCCCGCCGCTATCTCCGGGTGCAATGCTGTATTCCAAGTTGACTGGCTGGCTGAGGGGATCTGATGTCGCTAAGCGGGGGTCATCGAAATCCGATACGAGTATGCGATCGGAATAACCGAGTCGCGTGCCAAGTCCGATCGTGTTTTGTCCTGCACGTTTGGTGGCGCTACTAGAGTTGTAGTAGCCTGTCAAACCAGTGCCGGTAGCGCCAAAACCCACATAAGTACCGATCTGCATATCTTCGTTGCGTCCGGTAAACAACGAAGCTGGGGTAACATTTGTTACTCTGCTGCTGAGTCGGAACAAACCCAGGTCATAGCCTGCACTGGGATCGCCATAGCTGTTGAACCAGCCGTTGTTGGTAAGCGCCGCGTTGATGGCATAGTTGCTGCCGCCAACGGTAAATAAACCATTTCGTGCGCCTTCGACGCAGTGGGCAGCTGTTAGCAACCAGGTGGAATTGAGAAGGGTTCCGGAACAAAGCCATCCACCGGATGAGCTTCTGATGTTGAGACTACCGACGCTGGGAAAAAGATTAGCCAGATTTCTGTACTGTGTATCGGATCGATCGTGCCGAATAGTACCAGCTTCTGCGATCGCACTCGTGCTTGCTGTCGCGATCGCAGCCGCTAATGTTGACGTAAGTAAGCGATTAATCTTCATATAGAATTACTTTTGCTAACTGTATACTTAAACGATAAAGTTAAAGCCAATATTTCCAGTTCCGTGCTTTTACCTAACTTTATATATTCTTCACGAACAAATAATAATACTTCATATACAAATATATGCTGTTAAGTAAATTGTATATATAGCAACCGAATCGGCGATTAAGGCATTCTTAATTCCTGAAACCCTTGATAATAAACCTTTCTTACCCGACGCCCGACACCATAGCCCCTAGTCCCTAGCTATATATTATGCGATCGATCGCTTTTGTTAGTAGTGCCGAAACTGCATTACGAATTAGGCCATACTTGTCGCGATCGCACAGTAAAATACGGTTAATCTATTGGCTAGAGCATCCCCCAAACTTTAATAGTTCTTAATAGTATGGAGGCACTCAAAACGCCCAAAGGGATTTTAATTTTGACTGGTGAATTACTTAAGCGACATAAACTTGTCTGTGTATTTTAGATAGTTATCGGCATTTTTGATTTGCTCCTTAATTTGGGGAACCAAAGAATTAAGTGCTTCTATCAATTTTCCTTTGCCTTCGATAGATAACTTCTGGTCTTCCTGTGCCTGTTTCAAACTGTCTCGATAGTTACTGAGATAGCGATCGAGATCGTTAAAAAAGTCATTAATTCGTTGCTGAAAATCTTCATCCAGGTACTGATTAATTCCCTGTTTTATCGTACTAATGTTTTGGTCTACGATCTTATTAACTTCATAAACTATCCCTTGCAGAGAAACTGTGTAGAAATTTTCCACTTTGTTAGGTCGTTTGATTTTTTCTGTCACCTCAAATGGAACTAGCCATAAGTAATGAAAAAACGACCTTCTACTTTTAACAACTTCAGTGTAACCCTGGTCTATTGTCCTGGTATGACGCATCACAAGCGGTTTATTCAAGTCGATATAGTAATCGGAGTCCAATCTTAATTTTGGCAATGATAAGTCTAAGTTAAAATTTTCGTTCAAGCGCTCGCGGGCCCGATCTACAATTGGTTTGGTCTGCTCGTCCAGAAACTCCAGCATATCTTGACGCGATCGCTCGATTTGTTCGCCTGTATTTTCGCGCACATTTTCTAGCAGTATATCAACTTTCTCTTTGGCATAAGCTACCGCTGTATCTGCAAATTCTTCTGCCTCTCTGAGCGTGGGAAATTCAATAGAAGTTTGGTATTTTTTTTCTAAAGTAGTTGATTTGACTTGTTGGGAAATCCAATTCAAAAAGTTTTTGGCTTTCATCCCTCCTTTTTTCATAAAATCAGCGCGTTGGTATTCTTCTTCGCTGAAGTAGCTTTCGACGCTTATTTTCCCTTCTTTTTTCACGGATTCCAAAATATTATTGAATTCCTCATAAAGATTGCTTTTAATTCGATCTAATTCTTGCAAACGACTGCGACACTCTTCAATACTCTGCATATCTGCTTCCAGCGCCACAACTTCTGACCGTAATTTTTCGCCATCTTCGTGAATAGCGCTGCTGCGGATCTGCATATCTTCTAGTAATTCCACAAGACGAGCGCGAGTAATGTTGAGGGAAGAGATAATACACCGAGGCGCTGCTTCTATCATGAGTGCATCGATCGCTTTTTGCAAAAACGGGTCGAAGCCGGATTTTTTCCACAGCTTTTCCGCTTTCCGCTTCATTTGCTCTACAGTCGTTTCTTCTAGTTCTTCTTCCCAGTCGATCGGGAATACATCTTGGGCTAGCGATCGCGCTGTTTTCATCTGAGCAATTTCTACTTTGGGATTTTGTTCTAATTCGACTAAAAAGTTAGTAGCAGAAAATGCCCATCTTGCCGAGATTTCAAATACTCGATTGGTGTTATCGCCATCACCCAAACCGAATTCAGCGGTCACAAATTGGCGTACTTGCTCTGTCGTCATGTCGCCATCTTTGCGCTGATCGACTTTATTAACCAGCACGTATAAATTATCTTTACCTCGTAAATCTATAACCTTCTGAACATCCTTTTTAACTTCTTCTTCTGCCTTGGTGTTCAGCCCTGTAAAATTGAGTACAATTAAAACTACCGAACTTGCTCTTAGCTGATCGGAAACCACATTTGCCAGTCGAAGATTTTCCCCCGCTTCGTTTGGCCCAGGCGTATCCACAATCACCAATTTGCCGATTTTTTCTGTTTGTGCAGTGTTTTGCAAATGCCAAAATGGTGTATATATACGCGGCACATCCATCAGAGACTGAAGTGGGTCTGCCAGGGGATCTAAAACGCTGC
This sequence comes from Aerosakkonema sp. BLCC-F183, assembly GCF_041929145.1. Taxonomy (NCBI): domain Bacteria; kingdom Bacillati; phylum Cyanobacteriota; class Cyanophyceae; order Aerosakkonematales; family Aerosakkonemataceae; genus Aerosakkonema; species Aerosakkonema sp. BLCC-F183. Next base: position 41,445 of record NZ_JBHFNU010000031.1, read on the forward strand.
ACACGCGGATAATATCGTTTAAAGCACGCAAACTGTTAATAATTTGCTGACGCCCGACAATCTTTTCATGGATGGAAAGTTTAGACATTCCCTGAATTTTTTCAGGTAGCTTTGCCAGATGAGGGTACTGTGCAATTTTTTCCTGCACTCGTTCCATACCTAACTCATTAACTTTCCGCTGCAAGGCAGAAAACGTTTCGCGAAAAGTTTGTTGAATGTGGGAATGGAGGATTAGTGTAGGTTCTTTGAGTTCGGGATCGCAAATTATCTCGGTCGGTAGAGTCGTCATGGCGGCATTTCTGCTAGGCAGAATTTCTTGACCGACGATCGCATTTACGATCGTCGATTTCCCGGCCTTCATCGGGGCAACGATCGCCATTCGCAGTTCCAATTCTTCTACATTACGGGCGGCTTCGCTGACTTCTTGGTGAAATTTCCCGTATTTCTCGCTACCGCTATCAGTTCTGAGGGCTGTACCTGCGCTATCGATCAGACCGCTGACTTGCCCCAACAACTCAAGTATCTGGGTTTGCAGGTCTTGCACATTAGGTTTGGGCGCATCAGCTTTCATTTGACTCACTCCCCGATCTCTTTACTAAACAGTTATATCGCTTCTGGTTGTATACAGAGCTACTGAAACCAAATAAGGATAACGCTTCGATCCCACAATAGACAATTGTGGCGGGATCTCGATCTGAACTGGAAAGTCGGTTTTTTTGTGCGGTTCGCCCCTCATACTATGGCACAAAGGGCGAGATCGCAGCGTCAATACTTTCCGCAATACCTCAATAGACATCTGCAAAAATTCTTGTGGGGTAGGCATCCTGCCTGCCCTTTGAGATTCTTTTGCAGGAGAGGTCTAATAGACATCTGCAAAAATTCTTGTGGGGTAGGCATCCTGCCTGCCCTTTGAGATTCTTTTGGCGGAGAGGTCTAATAGACATCTCCAAAAATTCTTGTGGGGTAGGCATCCTGCCTGTCTCTGAGATTCTTTTGGAGGAGATGTCTAATGAACTGGAGATAAAAAATAGGGGCGTTGCTAAGATCGAGTTGATTTCAGTGCTAAAAGTTCATGTTCAACCCTGTCCACAACCAAACAAATCGTTTAGCTGCATTCCCAGCGATCGGCAAATCGATCGCATCCAGCCTGCTGGTAGGATTGCTTTGTGCAGTCGGCTACTCCGTTAAAGCCGAACCCATAGCAGGACGGTTAGTTTCGCAACAATTAACTAAAAATGCAGATTCCGTTGTGCAACGATTGACCGGACAATGGCAAACAAAAGTTTCTGCAAATAGCTCTCTCACCTTGATTTTTGCACCAGATAGCAAATTATTTATCGTCTTGCCATCAAACTCAAATACTGCGCCGGCAATGCAGCTGAGATACCGAGTTGCTTCCTCAACAAGTTCGCCCATGCAGATTGACTTGACCACAAGCGATAACAAAACAGCCCCAACCATTTTTGAGTTTACTGCTGATGGCAAGTTGCGTATGCAGCTAAATGATATTAATTCCGGACAACCCAGACCTTCTGCTTTTAAGTCCAACGCAATGGTATTCGAGAAGGTGTCCAACAATACAAACTTACCCGCCAACGCTCAACTAAGACAATCTGGCACATTACCTAAAGAAAATCGGGAGCATGAAAGCCGCCGTAATTTATTCGGTGGATGAAATGCGACACGGCGAATTTATTCGCCGTCAGACTTGACTAGAAAAGAAACATTACGCTAATATAACCGCATAAGTAGGTCGAAGCAATGCTGGTGTACGAATTTAAACTGAAGGGCAAAGCACAGCAGTATCGCTTGATTGATGAGGCGATTAGAACTGCTTTGTTTATCAGAAATAAGTGCATTAGATATTGGTTGGACAACTCCAAAGTTGGTAAGTATGACCTCAGCGCCTACTGCAAAGTGTTAGCGTCTGAATTTAGCTTTGCTAAAAAACTGAATTCAATGGCCAGACAAGCTTCAGCAGATAGGGCTTGGGCAGCGATTTCCCGGTTTTACGATCACTGTAAACAGAAAATTGTAGGTAAAAAAGGATTCCCCAAATTTAAAAAACGCGGTCATTCCGTTGAGTGCAAAACTACCGGATGGAAGCTTTCAGTTGATAGGAAACATTTAACCTTAACTGATGGCTTTCTTATTGGCCAACTTAAACTTGTGGGAACTTATGACCTACATTTTTACCAGTTATCAGATATTAAACGGATTAGATTGGTTAGACGGGCAGACGGATATTATGCTCAATTCTGTATCGCCTACAACCGTGAGATCAAGACAGAGCCAACTAAAAGGATGATTGGGCTTGATGTTGGACTGACTCATTTTTATACGGATTCCGATGGCAATAAAGTAGATAATCCTAGATTTATACGTCGTGCAGAGACAGCATTAAAACGACTACAAAGAAGAGTGTCTAAAAAATTCCGTCGGGGTCAGAAACAGTCGAATAACTACATCAAAGCCAAACAGAAATTAGCTAGATTTCACCTAAAAGTTAGTAGGCAGCGTAAAGATTGGGCTTGTAAATTAGCTCAATGCGTAATTCAGTATAACGACTTGATTGCCTACGAGGATTTGCAGGTGAGAAACATGGTTAGGAATCACAAACTAGCCAAATCAATTAGCGATGCAGCTTGGTATCAATTTCGAGTTTGGTTGGAGTATTTTGGTAAGGTCTACGGAAAAATAACCGTGGCTGTTCCTCCTCAATACACTAGCGCTAATTGCTCTTCTTGTGGTAGGGAAGTTAAGAAAACACTTAGCACTAGGACGCATAAATGTAGTTGTGGATTAGTGCTGTGTCGTGATACCAATGCTGCAATAAATATCTTGATAAAAGCATTAAGTACGGTAGGGCATACCGGAACTAGGGCGCAAGACGCTCTCAACGCTTGGGAAGAGTTGTCCCTCTATCTAAAGTCAGCAATGACTCTAGACAAGGACTCTCGTTGAACCAAGAATCCCCGCATCTTGATTAGCGGGGAGTGTCAACGCAACGCTAAACCACTCCGCTGCCTTGTTAGTATAAGGTTAATTTTGATGCTAGAGTTCCATGACTGACACCGTTCTCGACATCCGCAACCTGCAAGTCCAATTCCCCACCGAGGAAAAACAGATCAAAGCCGTTGACAGTATTTCTTTTCAGGTAAAACGAGGTCAAACGCTGGGAATAGTCGGAGAGTCAGGTTCTGGCAAATCTGTTACCTCTCTAGCCGTTATGGGTTTGGTGCCTCCTCCCGGCAAGATGGACGGCGAAATTTGGTTTAAAGCCTCAGAGGTGGATGCAGAACCTGTGAATCTGCTGCAATTGCCAGAGGGTAAAATGCAGCAGTATCGCGGCGGTAAGGTGGCGATGATCTTTCAGGAACCGATGAGTTCTCTTAACCCCGTTTACACGATCGGGTTTCAGCTGACGGAAGCAATACGGCTGCATCAAAATGTTTCGGACACGCAAGCGCGGCGGTCGGCTGTTGCACTTTTGCAAGAAGTAAAACTGCTCCCCACAGATGAAGTTTTGCGCCAACGTTACATAGAATATGTGCAAGAATCATCACCTGGGAGATCGGAAGCTACGGAAGCGGAAATCGATCGCCACATCAATCAGCAAAAACTAGCTATACTCGATCGCTATCCCCACCAACTTTCTGGCGGTCAAATTCAACGGGTAATGATTGCAATGGCGATTTCCTGCAATCCCACCCTATTAATTGCCGACGAACCCACTACCGCTCTCGACGTAACTGTACAAGCCACTATCCTGGAACTGCTGCGGGAATTGTGCAACGCTCGCGGGATGTCTATGATGTTTATTACCCACGACCTGGGTGTAATTGCGGAAATCGCCGACGCCGTAGCGGTGATGTATCGGGGGAAAATTGTCGAATACGGGCCGGTGTGGCAAATCTTCGCCAACCCCCATCATCCCTACACTAAAGGATTGTTGGCTTGTCGTCCTCGTCTCGATCGGCATTTGAAATATCTACCCACTGTTTCGGATTATATGGAAGTGGTCAGCGATCCCAGCGGCGAAGTGCTGGAAATTCGCGAAAAAAATGTGGAAGCAGAGGAGCGGGGAAGCAGAACAGTCAGGGAGAAAAGCTCTAATCAGTCAGAAATTAAGTCTCAGGACACACCACTTTTAGCTGTCGGCAACCTACAAGTTGGCTTTCCGGTACGGGGGATAATGGGGAATACCAAACGCTACGCTATGGCGGTAAACAACATCTCTTTTGAGGTTTATCCTGGTGAAACGCTGGGTTTGGTGGGTGAGTCCGGTTGCGGTAAAACTACTTTGGCTCGCACTTTATTGCGATTGATCGAACCGATGAACGGTAATATTTTGTTTGAAGGACAAGATATTACCAGTTTGAACGGAAAAGCGTTGCAGAAGTTGCGCCGAGAGATGCAAATTGTGTTTCAAAATCCGTTTAGTTCTCTCGATCCGCGTATGAAAGTTGGAGACGCGGTGATGGAACCTTTGCTCATTCACAGCATCGGCAAAAGCTATCGGGAACGTCGCGATCGCGCTGCTTACCTGTTGGAGCGCGTAGGGTTAGATCCCAGCCGGATGAACCGCTATCCCCACGAATTTTCTGGCGGTCAGCGACAGCGGGTTTGTATTGCCCGCGCCTTGGCTCTCAATCCTAAATTTATCATTTGCGATGAATCGGTTTCCGCTTTGGATGTGTCGGTGCAAGCGCAAGTGCTGAATCTTTTGAAAGAGGTACAGGATGAGTTTGGCCTTACTTATATTTTCATTTCCCACGACCTCAGTGTGGTGAAATTTATGAGCGATCGCATCATGGTGATGAATCAGGGCAAAATTGAAGAAATCGGTCCAGCCGAATTTATCTATCGCCAACCGGAAAAAGATTACACCCGTCAGTTGATTGCTTCTATTCCCCTTGGCAGTTTAGAGCGAATTCAGGAAAGACAAAGAGCGAAATTACAAATTAGAGGTTGAAAATTCGCAATGGGAAATCAGGAATAGGTACGATCCCAAATTCGGGTTAGTTACCTTCTTTTTCAGCCTTAATGTTCTTCTCCCCAATAACTAAAAATAGAATATCCCGTCATTTCAGTTATTTTCCCTTAACCATTCACCTGCTTTGGCCTGGTAGTAACTATCATAGGGAGAGCTATATGCTTTTTCAAAGCATTCTCTGGCTCGATCGCGATCGTTTATTGCTTGATAATACGTACCGTAAATAAAGTTTTCCAGTACGCTGAGAAATTCTTTATCCCTAATCAAAATAGTGTTAAAACTTATATTGAAATTTTTTATGTTTTCTTTATTTTCCAAATACTCTTGCAGTTTTTCCCCAGCGTTTGTCAAGTTATTTATTAAAACATAGAAATATACATAGATGAGATTAATCAATGTGAATTTCTCGAAAGTAGATGCTATTTCCAGATATCTCTCAGCTTCATTCAAATCTGCTTTTAGCATTAATAAATTTAGGGCTGACAAACCATAATAAGGGCCTTTTACGATCCGATCTAGTTTTCTTGGCTCGATTTTCTCCAACCACTCACTTGCGTCTTCAAATCTGCCCATTCTGTGATACACATTGGCAATGTTGTAAATAATGCCGTTTTTACTCTCTATATGCAGCCGCACGAAAATACTGTTTAGCTTTTTGTGTAAAAGAGCTAAAGCGCGATCGTACTCTCCTTGGAACATCAGTTTAATCGGCTTCATCGAGTTAAAATAAAGTTCCCAAATTAAGAAACCCCAAACTGCTAAAACTCCGATAAATGTTACTAAACCAAAAGGTATACCTGTATTAATTGCGACAATGGTATCTATTAATATAAGTAAGAAGGTAATCAGGATACCGATGAGTAAGCCAGCGATCGCATAAGCTACTTTCTTCATTAATTTATTACCTTCATTGCAAGCAGGGTCATTAAAATATAGGAATATTTTAACCATCCTGCTTGCAAATATATGCTTCTAAGCCAAATTTTTCACTAACGCACGCCAAGCGAACTGCGGTAAGGCTAACATCCGCCGCCAGCGCCAAGGCTCTTGATACAAACGATAAAGCCATTCCAAATGATTGTTCCTCAGCCAAGCAGGGGCGCGGGATTTAATACCCGCCCAAATATCCAAACTACCGCCAACACCAATCCAGATTGCTTTCGGACAAAGGAGGCGATTTTTGGCGATCCACAATTCTTGGCGCGGTACGCCCAAACCAACTAAAATTATGCTGGGCTGTAGTTCTTTGAGGGTGGCGTGCAGTTGTTGTTCGTCTTCAGGGGAAAGGTAGCCGTGCTGCGTACCTGCAATCTTCAATCCGGGAACTCGTCGCTCCCAAATTTCTGCCGCTGTTTGAGCTACCCCAGGTTTTCCACCGTAGAAAAATACTGACCACGACTTGCCCAACTGACCGGCTTGCCACAAAAGCGACTCCGCCAGTTCAATTCCCGGACAACGCTTTACCGATTTGCCCAATATACGTAAATAAAGCACAACTCCGGAGCCATCAGGGATAACCAAATCGGCTTGACGGATCGTACTAGCCAAACTGGTATTGCGTTCTGCCTGGATGCTCATCTCAGCGTTGAGCGTTACCACATGACAGCCTTGTTGCTGGTGCAACCGTGAGAGGAGCCAAGCTGAATAATCCTCCAACAGATGTACCGGTAGTCCCAGTACCGAGAACGGTTGGGGCGTCTCAGTCATAATAACCTGTTTTTGCACAACCTCACATCACCATATCTATGCTGGATAGTTTACCTCGACGCAGAATTGCTGTGTACTTCCAAAGAAAGATCCTCCCGACAAATTTTTTCTCTCTTTTTTTGAGCGGGCAGACCTCAAACACATGGTTTGAGGGAACCATCAGCATACAGCTCTAGAGGCACCAACTGTACTTTACCATTAACTTTGACTTTAGAGTAGACAATACGGATAAACCGAGATTTGTTATTGTTGTAGCGAGTAGACATAATAGTTCACCTTACTACGTTAAAGTTTCTGTTGTGAGTAGTTACCAAAAATTATGGAACTGTTTATTTCTGCCTACTGATATTGTACAAAGGGAAATCTTAAAATTCCGGACACAATCAGACGATTTTATGCCTGACCCGCTCACACAAGAGCTTAGGCAGTCACACCAAATGTCTTCTATGCACAAAAGGCAACATCTTTTATCCGAAAGATCCGCTTTATTTTTGGCGTGCAAGGAACATCACAAAATTAGCTTCAGTCAATTCGATCGGCTCACAAGCTAATTAACCCAAGACTTACGCACGATGAAGCCATAAACCGGGTTTACTTCTACATATCCAGTTGAAGAACCAACGATTTTTGAGATCCACCCGGTTTCTTTGCGTAAGTCCTATAACCGATCGGGAAAATCAATTATGATGCAACGAACAGTAAAATTATCATGGCTGCTGGCGCTAATAATCGCCATCCTGATTCCTCTCACATCTTCTGCTCAAACTCGCCCTCCTTTACCTTATGAAGATACGGGTGCTTGTCCGTTTGAATGCTGTACGTACCGTGAATGGGTAGTAAATAAAAGAACACCTATTCATAGAAGTAGAAATAATAATTCACCTGTAGTCTTTACAGTCGCACCGCGCGATCGCGTTCGCGGGATAACCGGAGTAGTAATTACTACAAAAGCAGGAGAAATTAAAATTACCAGACCGATAACAATTCAAGCATACAGCGATCGCGGCACTACTTCTAGAAATATTCAAGCTCGTCCTGGTGATATTATTTACCTTTTAACATATCAGGGAGAAGGTTCCTATAAAGCTTGGTACAAAGGTCAATTAATTATTATTAATGCCATAGATGTCATGGAAGAAAATCAACCAGGTTCGGCAGGATATGGCAACAGAATTCCGCCGACAACAAGTACTTGGTGGGTGCAAATTAGAAATCGTCAAGGACAGACAGGCTGGACGGTTGAAGCTGGTAATTTTGATAACAAGGATGCTTGTGGGGTGCCAGTCGATCGCTCACTTTAATGCAGCCCGATTTGCACCGCATCTCCACACTTTATCTGCAATTGAGATTGGGCGTTTCCGTTGCTGACAGCAATTTCCACCCAACCGTGACTGCCAACTAGAGCGATCGCACTGCCATCTGCGGTATCGCTGTAAGTTTTATTACCGGGTATACTCAACCCAGCGGCTTTAACAAACCAATTTTTGCCGTCAACGAGATGGGCCGGGATGTTTGTAATTAAGTTGCCGAAGCGATCGACATACTGAATGCAGCCTATAATACCAGTATCTGTGAAAGTGCATTCCGGTATGGGCAATTGCACCAAGGTTTGGGGATCGATTTTTTGTCCCAATTCTGCAAAAGGAACACCGCTGGCAAGATGCGCTCCCACGGAGGCAAAAATATCTCGACCGTGAAAAGTCGTGCTAGGTGTTGGCGTGCGCCAGTATTCTCGATTGGTAAGTGCGATCGCCGCCACAACCGGAGTGTGACAGAGAATACCGCTAAACAAGCCATTATCCGGGCAAACTAAAAAAGCGTCGGCAAATGCAATTGCAACTGCACGTCTGTTACCCCCTACCCCAGGATCGACAACGGCAATATGTACCGTTCCATTAGGAAAATATGGGTAGGCGCTCATCAGACAAAATCGACCTGCGGCAATGTTTTGGGGAGGAATTTCATGGCTAAGATCGATTACAGTTAGGGTAGGGTTGATTTGGGTAATGACGCCTTTCATTACGCCGACATAAATATCGCTTAGGCCAAAATCGCTTAAGAGAGTCACCAGTCTGTTAGCAGGCATTTTTGTCGATTTTACAAAAATTTTCTCATAAACTTACTGGAAAAAAAAGTAATTGGCGTCTATTTAAGAAATTTCCTGGTAAATGAGTCTTTGGCGCTAGCCTGTTGTTGAGAATTCTGGAGAAAGTCATCATATGGAAGCTCGTCAGGCTGTTCGACAAATAGCCGATCGCCGGATTTCCCAAAGAGAAACAAGGCGCTACTACCGTGGGATGGAGCAACTTGTCACAGTTGTGCAAGAGCTTTCTTTAGCTCGCAACCTAGACACCGTTATGGCAATTGTAAAGCAAGCTGCACGAGAACTGACCGGTGCGGACGGAGCTACCTTTGTGCTGCGCGACCGCAATATGTGCTACTACGCGGAGGAAAATGCGATCGCGCCACTTTGGAAAGGTCAGCGCTTTCCGATGAATATTTGTATCGGCGGGTGGACGATGTTGAACCGCCAACCGGTGCAGATCGAAGATATTTATGCCGATACGCGCATCCCTTATCAAGCTTATCGATCGACCTTTGTCAAGAGTTTGGTGATGGTGCCGATTCGGACATTAGACCCGATCGGTGCGATCGGCAACTACTGGGCCAAACGACATCAACCCAGTCCGGAAGAAGTAAAGTTGCTACAAGCACTAGCTGACACCACCGCCGTCGCATTGGAAAATATCCAAGTTTACGCCGAACTGGAACAGCGCGTAGTCGAACGTACAGCAGAACTCCAGACCGCATACAAAGAACTGGCAACTTTGGCCGATAACGTGCCTGCATTGGTGGCCCGCGTCGATCGCAACCTGCGGCACATCTTTGTCAATCAACCCCTAACAGAAGTCTGCGGCATCCCCAAAGAGCAATTCTTGGGTAAAACTTTTCGAGAGTTGAAGTTATCGCCACAGGTATGGGAAGTCTGGGAATCTGGCGTTTGCCAGGTCTTCGCTGTCGGCATCCCCAAAGAAGTCGAGTTTCCTTTTGTCAGTCCCGATGGTGTGCGCTACTATTGCACGCGCTTTGTGCCGGAGTTTGACGCCAACGGAAGCGTGGAAACTGTGTTGGGTGTAACTTACGATATTACCGAAAGCAAGCGGACAGAAGAAGAAATTCGTCGCTTGTCTCTCACCGACGATATGACAGGTTTACACAACCGTCGCGGTTTTTTTCTTCTCACCGAACAGCAATTAAAAGTTGCCCGCCGTGTCAACACCTGCTGTGCATTAATCTTTGTCGATTTAGATGGTTTGAAAAAAATCAACGACACTTTAGGACACGATCTAGGTTCGGCTATGATTGTTGACGCCGCACAATTACTGAAAAGCACTTTTCGGGAAGCAGATGTGGTGGCCCGTTTGGGTGGTGATGAATTTATTATTTTGGCATTAAATTGCGGCGATAGCTGCCATAAGGTCGAATCAAGAATTATTGCAAAAATTGATGAGTTCAATCGGCAAGAAAAGCGTCCTTATAAATTATCTATGAGTGTTGGTATTTTACCTTTCGATCCTCAAACTAGGGAATCTCTGGAAAGTTTAGTCGCCCGAACTGATGCACTGATGTACGAACACAAACGTGCGAAACGGCAATGTTTAGTTTCTTGAAAAAAAATCGCTTGTACGCAAGAGGCACATTTGTAGGGTGCGTCAGACCGATTAATCCGTTCGTAAAGCTACTATTTTAATGTCCGATACGAAATCCGGGATAAAAACCCTTTTATGCCTAAGAAGGGTGAAGCATTGTGGTGGAAAGACTTTGGGTTAGAAGAATACACTTATCGCCGCAATGCTTCACCTCTACAACTCACACTATACCCACACTATAAAGGAGATAAATAACCCGGATCTGGTCTGATACACCCTACATTTCTACCTCAAAAGTTCCTCGCAAAGTCTATCTAAATCACTATTTTCCTGAGAAATCATCAGCTGGGCTAGTTCTACCAGCTTAGCGATATTTTCTGCGCTGCCATCGTCCATATCGTCGTTAGCTTCATTCAGCGGTGCCTGGAAGCGATAGTAATGTTTGGGATAACCGGGATCGTCAGGAAGCAATTGTTCCAGTTGACTGGCTACCGATTCGCTCATCCCGTCCATCATAATATTGATAATCGGTTCTAACCAGCCAATTAATCCCCAATTTTTGGCGCGATCGTATGAGTATTTACGAGTTAGCGAACCCGTCCCCATAGATACGACGAGTATTTCACTCAAATCTAGCTTCTCCCCAGTTCTTCTAGCAGCAATTATCGCTTCCATAATTGCTAAAGATGTCGGGTTATTGGCGAAAACTCCCCCATCGACTAACGTATAGAAACTGCTGTCTGTTTGAATTGTGGCCAAATGGTATGGCTCAAAAAAACTCGGCGCGGCAGAAGTAGCCATTGCCGCTTGTTTCATTTTAAAGCCACTGCCAATTTTGCGGAAGTATTCTCCTATCTTTTCTGCTGACCGATCGCTGACAAAGAAAATAGGTCTCCGTATTTCAATGTCATAGCTGGTGATGAAAACTGGTTTGAGCGCATTTTTGAGAGGAGTTTCGCCCAGATATGCGCTTAAAACTTCTTCTCTACCTTCGGAAGAGTATTTTGGTCGAATTAAATCATCTGTCTTTGTATATCTTTCGCTCAACGGCTCATAAAATATACGTTTTCCTTCTTTTCGATACAACTCGACCATATCCTTTGCTGTATACTGAGCTTGGCTGGGAGCCAGCGGATTTGGCATGGTAAGACCCAAAGTCAAGATACCTCCTGTTGAGGTTCCGGCAATTAAATCGAACATTTCAAAAATCCGCTTTCCTGTGCGTTTTTCCATCTCAGCTAAAATTATTGCCGGGATGATTCCTCGGATACCGCCGCCATCTATTGACAATATTTTGAATTTAAAAGCCATAAGATTCTCATTTTTAGTAGCCTCGAATACTTTTAAATTCGGCATTTTTGTTATATAATCGGGAATTTTTTTTAAATAAAATATGAAGTAATGTTAAGCTTCTGCCGATCGATCTTTGCCAACGGCAGTTACAGCTAGGGGTTAGGGGTTAGGGGTTAGGGGTTAGGGCGTCGGGGTTAGGGGTTAGGGGTTAGGGGTTAGGGGTTAGGGCGTCGGGGTTAGGGGTTAGGGCGTCGGGGTTAGGGGCCAGGGATTAGGGAAGAGAAAGAGGGAGAGGGTAGAGGGAAGAGGGAGAGGGTAGAGGGAAAGGGAGGAATTTTGACTTTTGACTTCCCCCGCTCCCCCGCGACCTTGAAGACTTGATGTCAATTTTAGATTGATCTGTAAAAATTCTGTAAATTTGGATACACTTTCCTGGTTTATAGTTATAATAAAGGAAGAATACACAAGAAAGTTCCAAAAAGAGTCCACTATGAGCAGAATTAACCGAGAAGAAGTAAAAAGAACTGCTGATGTTCATCGCGCTAACATCCAAAAGAGACTGGAGCAGCGCCTGGAAGTCGCTAGATCCAAGGGTGATGAAAATTTGATCCGCTTGTTGGAACAAGAAATGCAGCAACTTTAGTAAGTAGGGTGGGCATTGCCCACCCTACTTAGCTATAATCCCTAGCGACCGCCCACAACAACATTTTTGATGCGGATGTGTGGCCCACCGACACTTACAGGCAGGGGCATTTGTCCGCCCTTACCGCAACCGCCGTTGAGATAAACCGAATCATTACCGATCGCTTCAATATCTTTAAGAGTCTGAAAAACATTGCCCGTCAGAGTTACATCGCTGACGGGTTCTGCTATTTTGCCATTGCGAATCATGTAACCTTCCGCAGCGGCAAAAGTAAACATCTCGCCATTAGTTTGTCCGCCCAACATCCGCACAGCATAGACGCCTTCCTCAATATCGGCAATCATCTCATCAAAAGAGTGTTCCCCCGCTTCGATCGCGGTATTGGTCATTCGCACGATCGGCGGATGGGTAGCGTTGATCGCACGCGCATTGCCGGTAGGTTTTTCTTGGAGTTTGCCGGCAGTTTCGCGGTTATGCAGACGTTGGGTGAGGATACCCTTTTCGATCAAATATTTGCGCTGACCCGGAACGCCTTCATCATCATATTTAAGAGAACCAGGTAATCCTGGCAAAGTCGCATCGTCTACTACATTCAGCTGTTCGATCGCCAAAGGTTTGCCCAAAGTCAGCAATTCCTGCATTCGGGGATTTTCGTAAACAAAATCTGCTTCCGAAAGATGACCGAAAGCTTCGTGAATGAAAACACCGGAAAGGTAAGGGTCTAAAACTACAGTATATTGACCCCCTTTAACAGATTTTGCTTCTAACTGACGGATAGCGCGTTGGGCAGCACCTTGGACTCGCGCTTCGATTCCCACCAGAGCATTATAATCCGATCGAGAGTGGAACGATTCGTATCCTTGTCGCACAAAACCGCCTTCTCCCCTAGCAATAGCACCGAAACCTGCTTGAATGTCTAACCTTTCTTGGGCGATGCAGGTGCCGATCGAATTGACAAAATAGGTGATGCCAAAGCGATCGCGATAATTCACCGAAGTAGTTTGAATGCGCCGGTCAAATTCCAGCAACAGCTGATTGTATCCTTCCATCAAACGGCGTTTTTCTGCTAAAGAAACTCCTCTGGGATCGCATCCGAGTTCAACGGCAACATAGTCTTGAATTGGTTCGATCGGTGCTAAAACAGTAGTTTCTTTACCCACCAGTTTGGCTTGAGAAACAGCCTCTTCAATTCGCTCTTTTAATTCTGCCAAACCATTAAAAGTAACAAAACTCCAGCCGCCGTTATGACAAGCGCGAATACCGCCAGCAAGAGTAAAACCGCGATCGACGGCATCCAGTTGCGGGCCACGAAAAGTTATGGCAGTTGATTCGCTTTGTTCTAATCGAATTTCCAGATAATCAACGCGATCGCGGTAAGGGGCGATCGTCTCAACTAACCGATCCTGCATGGAATTGTTCACGCGCTTAATTTTTCCTTTCCAGACTGATTTGCCACTTGCTTCACAATTTCTTCTTTTAGTCTAGAACTTGTCTGGTGGCTATCTGTTAACCGAGCTATCTTTCATAATGTCTATAGAAGTGCCGAAACATATTAGAAACACAAAAATGCCTAATATCCAAATACAGATGCGGTCTTGGCAATACTTTGCCGCCATTGGCCTAGTGGCCGTTATCCACTTCGGCGCAGCTTACTCAATCACTTTAATTCCCAATCTGAAACTGGAATGGGAGATTGTACCTATATGGCCCCCCACAGGGGTTAACGTAGCTGCACTTGTGTTGCTGGGGTCGCGGATATTGCCTGGAATCGCACTAGGTCATTTTTTTTTCTACTTGTGTTTTAGCACAAAGTGGACTGTTGCCGCTGCCACTGCCTTTATTATTACGCTGCAAGCATGGGTGGCAGCGAAGTTGCTTAACCGCGTTGGTTTCCATCCTGCTTTAAATCGCCTCCGAGATGTTTTGGGATTGGTAATAGTGGCAGCACCGCTATCCTCGTTTGTGGGTAATAGCATTGCGATCGTCAGTTTATCTTTGTTATCCGGGAGCTCACTTTGGTCAAAGTGGTGGAGTTGGTATCTAGGCGATATCATTGCCATTTTGATTGTGACGCCAGTGTTACTAACGTGGTGTCACTCGATTTTAGATTTTAGATTTGGGAGTTTGGATTGGCGTTTGTCGAACCAATGTAAAAACTCAGAAATTCACCGGCAAACTCACAATTTTAAATTTAAAATTTCCTCCCCAAAATCAATAGAATTTGTTGTTTGGCTGGCGCTCCTATTTGGTGTAAATTGGATAGTCTTTTGCTCTAAAACCAGCCTAGAAATTGCCAATTATCCCCTCGAATATTTACCTTTTATTTTAGTGATTTGGTCAGCATTTCGTTTCGGGCAAACAGGAACTTCGCTGGCAGCATTTGTAGGTTGTACTATTGGTATTTTTGGAATATCAAGAGGCAATGGCCCATTTCTTATAATGGAAAGTAATATCAATAGCAGTATCCTTTACCTACAAGCTTTCATAGCAGTTGAAGCCATCACAGGTCTGATTTTAACCGCTACTGTGAACGAGCGTCAGCAATCGGAACATAAATTTAGAGAACTCGCCCAAACTCTTGAGATAAAAGTGCAAAAAAGAACATTAGAACTGGAGCAAAAAAATCAAGAAATGGCCAACTATTTGCGGAAATTGCAAGAAACGCAACAGCAACTGATTCAATCAGAGAAAATGTCAAGCTTGGGTCAATTGGTTGCGGGTATCGCTCACGAAATCAATAACCCAGTCAATTTTATCCACGGCAACCTTACGCATATCAATAACTATACCCAAGATTTGTTAGAAGCGATCGCACTCTACCAAGATGAATATCCCCAAGCTAGTGCCACAATTCAAGATCGGCTTGAAGAAATAGATTTATACTTCCTTCAAGAAGACATTGCCAAAATTTTGTCCTCTATGAAAGCGGGAACCGAACGCATCCGGCAGATAGTTTTATCTTTAAGAAATTTCTCGCGACTGGACGAAGCTGAAATGAAGTTTGTAGACATTCACGAAGGAATTAAAAGTACGTTGTTGATTTTGCAACATCGCTTCCAGAATAATGCCTGCAATTCCCCCATACAGGTGAGCGAGCAATATAACGAACTACCCGCAGTAGAATGCTACGCTAGTGAGATGAATCAGGTGTTTATGAATATTATCAACAATGCGATTGATGCTCTAGAGGACTTGGAACGTAGGCGAATCCGAACATTAGAATTTATTGAGCCTACAATTTGGATTCGCACCAGCTTAATAAATAATGAGCGGGTGAAGATTGAAATCACCGACAACGGGATCGGCATGACCCCAGAAGTGCAGTCTCGGATTTTCGATCCGTTTTTTACTACCAAAGAAGTCGGTAAAGGGACAGGTTTAGGTTTGTCTGTCAGCTACCAAATTGTAGTAGAAAAACATCAAGGATACCTGAAATGCAGGTCGGAAGTTGGCACAGGAACAACTTTGCAAATTGAGATTCCCATTCGACAGCAGTGAAAAGCCAAAAGTCAATCATTCGTAGGGGCGGGTTTCGTTAATAATTCCAATCACAAGTCTATGGTTGCAGTACAAAACCCGCCCGTACAAAGTTAAAAGTCAAAAATAGAAATTTTCTCTTTATCCCTAGCCCCTAGTGCAGTACGGTAGAAGTAAAGCAGCAGATCTGAAGTAGCTAAATGCCTGACCATGAAAGGACTTTTGACTTTTAACTTCCGCCAAGAGGCACTAGCCCGACGCCCTTTTTTCTTTTGACTTTTGACTTTTGACTTTCTAGCCCGTTTTAGATCAAAATCACAGCTTAGAGTTTGGGACTTGCTCATAATCTTGGTTATCGGCACTTGCTCTTCTTATACTCACTGAGCATCCGTATTTTTATCAGTGTGCATCTTCACATTTATCAGTTCAAACAATGAGCCCAATACCAAATCGGTTTTGGCGGTACTTGTTAACAGTTGCGATACTAGCTGCCGTTTACGGTGGCGCAGGAAAACTAGCATTACAAATTCCGAGTATTGTACCACAGGTAACGCCCCTTTATCCACCAGCAGGGATAAGCCAAGCCGCACTTTTACTGTTGGGGCTGCGAGTATGGCCGGGAGTGATGTTAGGAGACTTCTTTGTTTCGCTATCATTAGGTGTATCGCCGATCGTCGCCCTGGCTATGGGAGCTTCCGCCAGCTTGCCAGCTCTGACAAGTACCGCTTTGTTAAGGCGCTACAAAGTCAAGCTTAATTTAGAACGCCCTCAAGACGTTCTGGCATTTGTAACGCTTTCGGCAATGCTCTCGACAACTTTAGGCTCCTCATTCAGCGTGTTGCTGTTATGCGCGAATGGCATACAACCTTGGCGCAATTTTGGCATAACTTGGTTGAGTTGGTGGCTGGGAGATTTAATGGGTGTTCTGGTCGTAACGCCAGTTTTGTTAAGTTGGTGTACCGTAAATCTGCCCAAACGTCCCGCTTCGCCCCAGACGATGCGAAAGTCCTTGCAATATATAGATGCAGGTATTTTGCTAATCTTGTCGATCGCAGTTAGCTGGGTGGTGTTTACGTGGCAAACAAAAGGAGCGATCGCCCGCTATCCTTTTGAGTATCTGCCTTTTCCGTTAGTAGTTTGGGTCGCATTTCGATTTAAGCAACGGGGAAGCGTCCTTGCTACCCTGTTTGTCAGCTCAATAGCTATCTGGGGCGCAGGACAAGGAGTTGGGCCCTTTCAGAATCACACCAATAATCCTATAGAAGGTGTTCTGTCTTTACAAGCTTTCGTAGCAGTGGTCGCTATCATCGCCCTGCTACTAGCGGCGACTTTAGCCGAACTGCAACAAGTTCAGGATTCGCTGCACTCCAGTCAAGCCAGTTTAGCCGACGCCCAGCGCATTGCCCATTTGGGAAGTTGGGATTTAGACTTAATCGAACAGCAATGGCATTGGTCTGAAGAACTTTATCGCATTTTGGGATATTTTCCTCATACTTTTGCTCCCAACTGCGAAACTTTTTTGCGAACGGTTCACACTGAAGACCGCGAGTGGGTGAAAAACTCGCTCCAAGAAGCGTTGACGCAGGAAAAACCTTATAGCATTAATTACCGGATTGTGCGACCCAACGGTGAAGAAAGGGTTGTCCGCGAACAAACCGAAATCATTCGGGATATAGATAAAACGCCTATTCGCATTACGGGGACGATTCAAGATATTACAAAACAAAAGCGAGTCGAGCAAGCATTAATCCAATCGGAAGCGCAGTTACTCGAACTTGCCCACAATCTCGACCTTAAGGTACATGAAAGAACTCAGCAATTGCAACAAAAGAATGAAGAACTAGCCCAATCCCTCAAAACCCTCCAAGAGACTCAACAGCAACTTATTCAGTCGGAAAAGATGTCCTCGCTGGGTAGTTTGGTGGCTGGTGTTGCCCACGAAATTAACAACCCGGTCAATTTTATTTACGGCAACATTACCCATGTCCGCGAGTATACTAAAAGTTTGTTGGACTTAATAGACCTTTATCAGCAGGAGTGCCAGCATACCAGTTTTGAAATCAAAGATTGCATAGAGTCTACCGATTTAGAATTTGTGAAAGCCGACCTGCCCAAAATATTATCGTCAATGCAAGCTGGAGCCGATCGCATTCGTCAGATTGTCCTGTCTTTACGCAACTTTTCGCGCTTGGATGAGGCGAACATGAAACCTGTTGATATTCATCACGGCATCGAAAGCGCTTTGTTACTTTTGCAACAACGATTGAAAAGTTGTCGGAATACTGGTATTAACGCGATCAAAGATTATGGCAAACTCCCGCTCGTGGAATGTTATCCCGGTCAGCTAAATCAGGTGTTTATGAACATTTTGGCTAATGCGATCGATGCAATTGAGTCTCTCCCAGAAACTAAGCTGCAACGAGCTGTAATTACCATCCAAACCCGAATGTTAAGCAGCGATCGGGTGTTGATTAAAATTGCCGATACTGGCCCAGGCATGACTCCAGTAGTAAAAGCTCGTATTTTTGACCCATTTTTCACCACAAAACCTGTTGGCAAAGGAACAGGTCTCGGTCTTTCCATCAGTTACCAGATTATTGTAGAACATCACAAAGGCCAGATTAAATGTATATCCGAACCCGGAAAAGGCACTGAATTCGATATTGAAATACCATTGTGGCAGAGTCGTTAGCCAGCACATAAAAGCGATAACGATGAGTTTAAACATTTTTAATTTGAGGTAAAGTTATGTTAGAAAATTTGATTAATTGGCTCCTGATAGCAGGGCAGCTTTTGCTGAAAAATAGCGGTTGGATGGCTTGGAACTTGTTTTTAGCTTTGCTACCTTTTGCTTTAAGTGTGTGGCTATTTACCCGACCAAGGTCGCGCTATTACTGGTGGATCGGTTTGTTGCTTTTAGCGACATTTTTGCCCAAGGCACCCTTTATTTTGGAGTATGCGATTCGCTTTATGCGAGATAATCGCACTAATTATTTGGTTTGGGCTATTACTTTAATTTTGATCGCTTTGGATATTTGGCTATTACGCAGTTCGCGATCGCGTTCTTTTAAGTGGTGGTTTGGATTCCTTGTTTTTATCGCTTTTTTACCAAACGCGCCCTATGTTTTGACGGATATCATTCACCTGATTGAAGATATTCGAGAAAATTATTCGGTTTGGATAATTACTCTGGTTCTTATTCCTCAGTATTTGCTGTTTATCCTAGTGGGATTTGAAGCTTATGTCTTGTCTTTGATTAACCTGGGAAACTATTTAAAACAACAAGGTTGGGGCCAATTTGTGCTTGGGGTTGAGTTGCTAATCCACGCTCTCAGTGCCATCGGTATTTATTTAGGAAGGTTCTTGCGCTTCAACAGCTGGGATCTGGTTACAGAACTGGATAATGTAGCTGGCAGCGTGGTGGATGATTTAACAGCAAAACGTCCTATTTTGCTGATGACGATTACCTTTGCGATCGTTACAGGTTTGTATTGGCTGATGAAGCAAGTGAGTTTGGGAATAATGCTCAGAAACAGTCAGGCAATCGCTCATAGCGAAGAAAATTACAACGCCGACAGATCGAATGCTCTTTAGAAAGCGGGGGAAGTCGGGAACTCACAAGTTAAAAAGAAGAAGGTACGAGAGTAGAAGAATTAATATTTTCCCTTTTCCCTCTACCTTTTCCCTCTACCTTTTCCCTCTGCCGCTTACCCCGACGCCCTAACCCCTTTTTTTTTGTCTTTTGACTTTCGACTTTTGACTTCGTGCTGCTTCCAGGAGCAAGCGTTGTTCGGCACGAGCTATAGAGGTGTAAGTACGCTCAACAGCATCCAAACTGACAGAAATTGAGGATATGCCCCACTCTACGAGGCGATCGATCAGTTCCGGATACTTGGCTGGTGCTTGACCGCAAATCGAACAAGGAATACCCTCTTGTTTCGCTGTTCGGATCAGTTGAGCGATAGCTTCCATCACTGCCGGATGCCGCTCATCAAAACCTATTGCCATTTCGGCTCGATCGCGATCGGCTCCCAGCAGCAATTGAGTCAGATCGTTAGTGCCGATCGAAATCCCCATGCACCCCGCCTTAATGTAATCCGGCAACAAAAATAGGATCGAAGGCACTTCTGCCATAATCCAAAGTTGAAAATGAGATTGATGGAGCAATCCTGCCTGCTCTACACGACTGCGACAGAAAGAAAACTCCTCAACCGTGCGAACAAATGGCAAGAGCAGGTTAACATTCGTGTAGCCGGATTGGTAAACCTTAACCAATGCCGACAATTCTACATCGAACAAAGATGGGTCTTGCAGGTAACTGAATGTCCCTCGCATCCCCAACATCGGATTAACTTCGGAGGGAAAAGAAGGCGCTAAAGATTGAAATTCATGCGATCGCCAATCCAAAGAGCGATAAAAAACAGGACGTGGGGCAAAAGCAGCGGCAAATTGACAGATAGTTTGAGCCATTAACTCAACGAGCTCTTGTTTTCGTCCCGAAGTCAGCCAGCGACCGGGGTGTTGTCCTTGCAAAACTTCTAACATCATCAGTTCTGAGCGCAATAACCCCACGCCATCTACCGGTAAACTGGCAGCACGCTCAATAGTACTGGGCTGACTCAGATTAACGAGCAATTGAGTAGCTACGATCGGCGAAGTAGTAGCGGTGATTGGCAATTGGATATTGGGCATTAGACCTTGGGTATTAGAGATCGGCAGTTGTGCATCGGGCAATTCTGGCGTGTTGTGCAACACCCTAGAAATAGGATGTTGGGGATTGTAAATGAAAGGTTTTCCTACTTCTGTATGCCCCGTACCGGATACACTAGGCTCCATACTCCATTCCCCTTTTTCCCTGATGATGCTTGGGAATGCCGTTCTTTCTTTTCCAAGTAAATAAATTTCTCCTCGATCGCCATCCACCAACACAAATTCGTCGGATTGAATACTCTGAGTGGCATCCCTGACGCCGACTACCGCCGGAATTCCCAGTTCTCTGGCAATAATCGCCGCATGGCAAGTCATGCCCCCCTGTTCTGCTACCACTCCAGCTGCGTGTTTGAGCAGGGGTAGCCAATCTGGGTGAAAGGTTTTGACTACCAAAACTCTACCAGTTGAAGTAATTTCGGGGTTATGGCTGAAGGAAGCGATCGCTTGAGCCGGTGCGATCGCTCGTCCTCCAGCTGCCCCTATTCCCCTCAGCGGATGAGCGACTGAGGGCGCTTGACTGGAGCTGATTGATTGGGCATTCGGAGCGGAATGAGTGGTGAGGAATGAGTGTTGAGTTAAAATACTTTCTTCTACTGCTTGTCTGCTTGTCTCGTTGTCCGCTTGTCTCCCTTTTTCCCCTGAATCGAAGGCAAGCGAGGTCGATTCCATACTACCCATTTCCTGGGCACTACGAACTTGAGTAATATACAGTTCGGCTGCTGAACTTTCAGAACCTTTGGCTGTGAGCGTCCACTCTACCGTGAAAGCTGGCCCTATTTCATCTGTCAGCTGCTGAGCCAGCCGAATCAATTGCTTGAGATATTTTTCTTCCAAGGCGTAGAGTTGTTGTTGCTCCTCGCCGATCGAATAGGTTTGTAGAGGTGAACTTAAGCCGTTTTTACTTTCGATTCCCTGCCAGGAGGGCAGTTCCTTGAGGTTATAAGCCAGAGTTTTTATGCCCAGTTGTTGCATCAGCACTGTACCGCTTTCTGGCTGCACTTGGTAGTAGTCGGGTAGGACTTCTCCTTTGATCAAAGCCATCCCCAGTCCGCAAGTGGCTTGAATTTCCCATAAGTTTGGGCTCGCTTGCACCAAACCGGCAGCGAGGCTGTTGTAAAGCGGCTGTACTAAGATAGCTAGGTTAATATGCTGGATTTGGATACCGTTACGCCGCCAGTACAGCAGGCTTCTGGCTCTAAATAGCTCTGCCCATACTCGTTTGATGGCGGCAGCTAGTGCCTCCTCGTGGCGATCGCAAACGTGGGCTTCCAGCAGTCCGGAAATCTTCAGGTCAGAAGTCACCCCTGTTTCCGATGGCAATGCGAGGGAGGGGCGCAGAATTAGTGCCGATGCTTCTATACCTGCTGAAAAAGATGCTAGTGCCGTTTTCCATTCCGTTGGTAGGGTAGCTGTGGTGATTTCCTGACGGATGGCTCTAGCGACTAGCTGCAACTGTCGCGGATTATCAACATCGAGATGCAGCGAGGAATTTGGCAGATCCGCGAACAGGGGGTCAAACCAGTCTATCTTCTCTAGAAACTCGCGCAGTAGTGATGCTTCGATCGCAAAACCGGGTATGACAGGATAACCCCTCTGCGCTAAGTGGCTGAGGTGGAACGCCTTTTCCCCTACCTGGAGGCGATCGCGGGGTTGAATCTGGTTGAGCCACAGGAAATTATCCACAGAGATTTACAACCGTTGGAGGAGCCTTTCTATTTTCTTAACATTTATTTTCTCTTTTCTTTTATGTGGTTTTACGTGAAATTGCGGTAATCTCTCTTTCTGCTAGTACAAAATAATTTACGGGACTGAGCGAAGAATGCTTGGGCCAACTCCAAGCAGTTTGAAAACGGAGCCCTCATCTCTCAAAAAGCTGATGGATGACTGCTGAGGGATCGATGCTGATAGCTAGTTAACGACAGGGGTGAACTACCACACACCGATCGCGCTAGGCGGTACAGTGTGAGGCTTCTGCTGCTTCAGCTAAAATGAGGCAAGCGTTTTGCCGCTCTGATTTGGTAAGCCTTGAGTTTTCCGCTCTACACCGACACCCTAGCGTTCCTCCCATAGGAGCGTATCAACACCACTAAAGGAGTAACTTTTCCATGACACGAGCGATTAATTTTGTAATTATTTTCCTGGTTTGCTTAGGTCTCGTTTTATTCAGCTTACAAAATACCGATCCTGTTGTTATTAAACTTTTCAAAGGAATTGACATACAAGCACCTTTGTGCATAGAAATGATTGTCACAATGGGGCTAGGAGCGGTGCTGGCGTGGATGTTTAGTATTTGGTCTCGACTGCTGCGATTGCTGGAATCTCGCAAACAAATGCGCCAAATCCGCGAGAAAGATAGCCGAATTCAAAAGTTGGAAAAAGATCTCGAACAAATCAAAGCAGAAACTGCCGAAAGTAAATCCGAACTGCCAGTGGGATCGGAATCCGTGAGCGAAGCGGCATGATAGATACAAGCATTGGCTGAAATTTAGCGACATAAGTCTCGGTGAAGGCATGACCGTTCCGCAAGCACAATCAGCGATCGCCTATTCACTCCCGACCGTGAATTACGCGAACCCAACAGGGCCGCAGGTTAGCGCGATCGCGTTGCTAATCGATCTAGCTGAGCGGGGAGAAATTGACCCGTGGGATGTGCAGGTGATCGACGCGATCGATCGCTGTTTGAACGAGATCGCTGCTTTAAGTAACGCCCAGGATGGTTTTGGCATCGCCGACCTGTCTCAATCCGGGCAAGCTTTTGTGGATGCGTCGCTACTGGTATTGCTCAAAGCTAACACCCTGGAGCGTTTGCAATTCGCTGATGAAGACAATCCCGATTCGGAAATAGAGGAAGATTGGTCGGATATCGATGACTCTGACGGGACTGGATTGCCGAGAAATTTGGAGCGTCAGTTACGCAGACGCCCAGCGGCTCAGCCGCCCAGCTATCGGCGAGTAACGCTGCAAGAGTTAATCGAGCAGTTGCAGTTAGTCGCAGCTGCAATAGCAGAAAAACCGCCGCGCCCCCGTGCTGGATCGACTCGCTCTTATTCTCAGGCTCGCACCCAGGCAGTGCGGGCGGCGCTAGAACTTGTTCGCGAGGAAAACTCTGTAGAAATTGCCGCCGAACTGGAGCGATTTTTGGCAATTTATGGCTCCGGTTTGCTTGCAAAGCAAGATTGGTTGGATCTGGAGCATTTGCTGATGCTGTGGGCTCAAAGAAGAAACCATGAAAATTCTTTAGCTTCTGTCCCAGCCCCCGATGCCGATTCCGCAGAGTCACAGTTACCTCCCCCCTACGCAATCCCCAGTTCCGATCTTTCATCTCAAGAGCAATTGCACGATCGAGTCGGCATTTTCTGGGCATTACTATTGCTGTCGGCTCAATCGAAAGTAGAGTTAGTTCAAGAGGAGTTCTACCAAGACTTGAGAATCCGCACTCTTCGATCGGGGGCTTAGCAGCGAAGATGTGGGTAAATGCGGGTAAATTGAGAGAATGTTCATCAACTGTCGTTGGCAGCTTTGTTTGCAGAAGCCGTCAAGTTTGTATCATCTGTCAGCGATGCGAGCAAAAACAAACCGCTGGCAGAATTGACGGTCTGATTCTGGCATTAACCTACGAGCGGCGAAAGTTTCATCGCTCGTAGGCGCAACATCCGATTTGAAATGTAGTGGCCCAAGGTAGAGAGAAAGATATTTATGAAAGCCATGATTTTGGCGGCTGGGAAGGGTACCCGCATTCGTCCGATTACGTTCACCATTCCCAAACCGCTGATTCCTATCCTGCAAAAGCCAGTGATGGAGTTTTTAGTTGAATTGCTCCGCCAGCACGGTTTCGATCGAATCATGGTCAATGTCAGCCACTTGGCGGATGAGATCGAAAACTATTTTCGCGACGGTCAGCGGTTTGGCGTTCAAATAGCCTATTCTTTTGAAGGTCGAATTGTTGAGGGTAAGCTGGTGGGTGAGGCGATCGGTTCTGCCGGTGGTATGAAGCGCATCCAGGATTTTTACCCTTTCTTTGATGATACTTTTGTGGTACTGTGCGGAGATGCCTTGATTGACTTGGATTTAACGGCAGCGGTGAAGTGGCACAGAGAAAAAGGTGCGATCGCTACTGTGGTAACGAAGTCCGTCTCCAAAGAAGAAGTTCCCAGCTACGGCGTCGTCGTCACTGATGAAGATGGTCGGATTAAAGCCTTCCAGGAAAAGCCAAAGGTGGAAGAAGCCCTCAGCACCAACATCAACACCGGTATTTACATTTTTGAGCCGGAAGTTTTGGATTACATCCCTTCTGGCGTTGAGTACGACATCGGCAGTCAGTTATTCCCCAAGTTGGTGGAAATAAATGCCCCTTTTTATGCTGTGCAAATGGATTTCCAATGGGTGGATATCGGTAAAGTCCCCGACTACTGGCACGCCATTCGCAGCGTGTTGCTGGGAGAAGTCAAAAATGTTGCCATACCGGGACAAGAAGTTGCTCCCGGCATTTACACGGGGGTAAATGTCGCTGTTAACTGGGATAAGGTTGATATTACTGGGCCAGTTTACATTGGTGGGATGACGCGCATTGAAGATGGTGCCAAAATTATCGGCCCAACGATGATCGGCCCTAATTGCTGGGTCTGCAAGGGAGCTACTGTTGATAACAGCATCATTTTTGAATACTCTCGCTTGGGGCCGGGAATTCGCCTGGTAGATAAGCTGGTGTTTGGGCGCTACTGCGTGGATAAAACTGGTGCGACGATCGACGTTCAAGCAGCCGCTCTGGATTGGCTGATTACTGATGCGCGTCAGGAAGTGCCGAATCAAACGCCGATCGAACGGCAGGCGATCGCAGAACTCCTGGGCCAGGATAGCCCTTAAAAGCGAGAAATTCTTCACAATTAGTTCTCTAGAATTAGAGAAAATTACACTACTTTACAAACGGGTTTAAAAGATGTTTTGCTAACGCACCAACATTCTGTTTAAACCCGTCTTTACCATTGGAACAGCAAATATGATACGGGCTGACTTATTAAGCCCAAAATTATCAATCTTACCAAATAAAGTTTAAAATTTTTAGTATGCTTTTCTCCTTGTCCAATTAACCATGCAAATAAAGGGAAACTCAATCTTCCCACAATCCTTAAAACAAATATTTTCGGAAAAAAGATTGCTCCTATATGGTCTACGAGCATTAAAAGAGCAGCTAAAACTTTGATTTGAAATGCGGTCACGTAATATTTTTAAATTTTCAGCATTCAAAATTATTTTTAAACCAATCAACTGCATCTTTTAAAGCTGTCTCAATGGGAGTTTGAGGTAAACCCAATTCTCTGACAGCTTTGGAAGGGTCGTAATACATAGTTTGTTGTGCCATACGAACGCCATCTAAAGGAACGGAAGGCGCTTTGCCTAAAGGCGCGAGAATATTTTCGTCAATCCAAGCTACACTTAAAGGCAACCAAGCGGGTACAGTTTTTTGGGGTGCTGGGATACCTGTAATTTCGGCAAGTTTATCTAATATTTCTTTCAGGGTAAAGTTTTGGTTTCCCAGAATGTAACGATCGCCTGTTTTGCCCTTTTCCAAAGCTAGCAAATGCCCCCACACCACATCCCGCACATCAACAAAATTTAACCCGGTATTCAGATAAAATGGCATTTGCCGACGCAAGAAACGCAGTATGATATCGCCAGTGGGAGTAGGCTTGATATCGAAAGGGCCGATCGGACTGGAAGGATTGACAATTACGACATCTTGATTGTTTTTGACAGCTTCTATTGCTACCTGTTCGGCGAGATATTTAGATTTTTTGTAATGACCGACGAGTTTGTCGAGCGGACTTTGATAAGTTTCGTCGGCGATACCGTCTTCTTTTACGCCAATAGCTGCTACGGAACTGGTGTAAACTGTGCGATCGATCCCCGCCTGACGTGCTGCTGCTAAAACATTGCGAGTTCCTAGCACATTTTGGCGATAAAGTAAATCTTTGTCTGTTTGCCAAAGGGAATAATGGGCAGCTACGTGAAATAATACCTGAGAGCCAACCATTTGCTGCCACAAATTCGGGTTGTTCAAGTCGCCTTTAACTATTTCTATGTCTAAATCGCGCAGGTTATTTAGGGGACTTGAGGGACGCGCTAAGGCTTTAACTGTGTATCCTTGTTGGACTAACAAGTGTATTAGATTAGCGCCGATGAATCCTGTTCCGCCTGTGACGAAGGCTTTTTTGGTCATTTGTTGGTTTTGTGTTTGGGATTTATTTTTTTAACGCAAAGGAACGCAGAGGTTTTCGCAAAGGGACGCAGAGGTTAATTTTTGTTTTTGGAGGGAGGTTTTCGATCGTGGACGATATCGTAGACTACGGGAACGATGATTAGGCTTAGTAGGGAAGATGAGATGAGACCGCCTGCGATCGCTATTGCCATAGGGGTACGCAATTCTGCGCCTGCACCTAAACCTAAAGCGATCGGCATCATGCCTAAAATGGTTGAAGCTGTAGTCATTACGATCGGTCGGAGGCGAACTGGTCCCGCTTTGAGGATTGCTTCGGTACGGCTATAGCCAGAACTGCGTAGTTGGTTGATGTAATCTACAAGTAAGATGGCATTTTTGTTACTCAAACCTAGTAGGAAAACAAAGCCAATTAGCGATATCATACCGAAATCGCTGTTGGTAATTAGCAATGCGAATATGCCGCCTACGAGTGCTAGGGGTAAAGATAAACAAATTACGAGCGGGTCGATCCAGCTTTTGAACAGGAAAATCAGCACGAATAAAATACAGATAGCTGACAGAGTTAAAGTTGTACCAAAACTGCCGAAGATTTCACCGCTGCGAGCAGAATCTCCTCCTAATGCTAAAGTAACTTGTGGTGGTAGAACAGCTTTTGCTTCCGATACTACTATATCGGTGGCTTGTCCTATGGTTAACTCTCGATTTAGGTTAGCGCTGACATAGACTGTTCTTTTTTGGCTGCGATGTTCGATCTGAAAAATTGTGCCATCTTCACCCGTTTCTCCTGTTGTTGTGACATCTTCAAATCCCCGCATTTTCAATAACCGTGCTTTGATTTCTCTAGCTGCTTTGCTAACGGCTTGTAAGTCATCGCCTACTAAAGCAATTTGCAGGGGTTTTTGAGCGCCGAGACTGGCATCGACGAATTGAATATCTTCTACACTGGTGGTAACTCCTGGTATTGTGGGTAATTGTTCGCGAATGCGGTCTTGCACTGCGGCGGTGTGGAGTTGACGATCGCTCTTTAACTCTACATTAAGAATGCCTTTATTCGGTTCGGCTTCGCGAAAACCGACGATGGTAAATACTTTTTCGACTTCCGGCGATTTCAATACTGTTGCTTCTATTTGTTTGGCAACATCGACAGATTCACCCAGCGGATCTGTTTCGACTCCCGCAGATGATTTCAACCAATCCGGTAGATAGGCGGTAGCGTTGATGGGTGCGGTATAACTAATGTTGAATTCGCCACGATCGAGTTTGGGAATAAAGCCTTTGGGAATGAGCGGAATTAGTCCTATCCCAGCAACAAAGCTGAGTGCTGCTATTGCTATTACGATGCTGCGATGTTTGAGAGACCAGCCTAGCAACTGGCGATATCCTTCCGCAAAACTTTGCCAATATCTATTTTCTCTGGGACTGGTTTTTGAGGATTTGGATTTGAGCCAGTAAACTGCTAAAACTGGGGATAATGTCCGCGCTACCAATAAAGAAGTGAGCATTGCTGCTGAAACGGTGATGCCAAAAGGCATGAAGAATTGCCCGATCGTTCCTTTCATTAATGCTATGGGCAAAAATACGGCTACGGCGGTAAATGTTGCCGCTGTAACTGTCAATCCGATTTCGTTAGTAGCGTGGAGTGCTGCTTGACGGGGAGTGTCTCCTTCGTCGATGTGGCGCATGATGTTTTCCACATCGACAATGGCGTCATCGATAATGCTACCGATAACTAAAGCTAGGGCTAATAAAGTAATTGTTTCCAAGTTGAAGCCGTAAATAGCCATGACGATAAATGTACCCAGCAGCGATGCGGGTATCGCCAATGCGGATATCAATGTCGCTCGCAAGTTCCACAAAAAGGGAAAGATGGCTACAACTGAAATAATTACGGCTTCTAAAAGAGCATCGATGGTGGCGTCGGTAGCCGATCGAATATATTCTGCTTGCGTAGCGGCTAAAATTAATTGCACGTCGGGTAGTGCAGATTGCAATCGCGCTACTTCTTTTTCTACTGCGGCGACTACTTCTAAGGTATTGGCATCGCTCTTTTTAATTATTTGAAAAGCTAAGGCATCTTTGCCATTAAATCTTACTGCGGAAGTTTTGGTTTGTTTGGCTGGAGGCGATTGTTCTTTGGCTGAGTTTTGACTTAAAATCTCCCCTCCCTGTAGTACGGGGAGGGGTTGGGGGTGGGGTTGCTCCTCTGCTTCCTCGACAGCACCCAAAAGGTTGACTTTCAAGACTCCTGGCAGTTTGACGATCGCTGTTACAATTTGCTCTTGAGCTATCTTGCTTAACTCAACTAAATTTTTCGATGGACTTTCGATCGCGTAGCTAACAGCAGCAGACTCGTTTAAGTTGAGCGGAAAAACTTTGTAACTTGCTCCTTCGGGGAGATTTAGCTGCTTGAGTCTAGTTTCGACTTGATTTGCAGATTGTTCCAAATTTGTCCCCACCCCGAAGGATAAACTGATGACAGCTTGGTTGGGGTAAATGGAGGAACCCACTCCATCGAGTTTGGGAATCGAGCTGAGGGACTGTTCGATCGGTTGGGTCAGCTTTGCTTCCGTTTCCAGCGCGTCGGTGAAAGGTGCTGTGGCGTTCACCACTACGACTGGAAAGGTAATATCGGGAAGCAGGGCGTATTTGAGGGAACTGAAAGCGAGAAGTCCCGCGACGGCGACGGCGATCCAAAAACTCAAGGTTAGCCAAGGGTATGCGATCGCTAACCTGGAGATATTGAAGCGTTCTCGTAGCGATGTTTTGCGAGTAGTTGCCTTCACCATATCAAATTACCAGCCCACGCACCACAAGCTTACAAGCACTCCCCACTTCCTTACCCTACCTTCGTGACAGTTTATTAACTGGAGGCTATTGTCGAATTACCCTTGACGATATAGTTCTTGCGATATATTTCTCTTGAGAAGTCGCGTCTGCATCGGCGCTAGTCAAAAGTCTTTCGTGCAATGGAGTGAGGAATGAAAATCGGATCTGAGGCGCACAAGCAGTTGTTCTGTCAAAGCTTTATGGCGAGCCATCTTAAGTATGAACCGGAGCAGCTACCTTGGCCAAAACTTGAGGCTGCACAACTGGAACGTCTGCGCTCAATTCCTTTCTGGGATGAAGCTTTTGATACAGAACATAATGCGGGAAAAATGCTATCTGCTTTTGCGGAAACGGTGAGCGATCCACTTTTGCGGGATGCGATCGCGCTACAGGGTATGGAGGAGTCGCGCCACTCTCGTGTGATAGAATTTCTGATTAACTATTACGGTATCGAAATTAAGCCGCGTCCGCCTAAACAAATTCCCGATCGTGTGGAGGAAGCTTTTGTCAAGTTTGGCTACGGGGAATGTTTCGATTCGTTCTTTGCGTTTGGTTTATTTGCGATCGCTCGTCAATCTGGCTTATTTCCGGATCAATTCTTCGCTATTTTCGATCCGGTTATTGATGAAGAAGCCCGCCATATGGTATTTTTTGTCAACTGGGTAGCTTACAAGCAATTTTCTGAGGGTCGAGGCGCAAAAGTACTGCGGGATTTAAATTCTCTATTGTACTACACTGGCTCTGTGCGCCGTCGTTTGGATAGTTTTAAAGGTAGCAAAAAAGGCAGCGGTAAAGGTTTTACAGCTAGCGGTGCGAGTTCGGTTACGAGTAATTTGACGCTGGAAAAGTTTGTGTCAACTTGCATTCAAGAAAACGATCGACGTATGAGCGTTTACGATTCCAGGTTGCTGCGTCCGGAGTTTTTACCGAGAGTTGCTAAAACTGCTTTTGGGATGATAAAACTTTTGCCTAAACGGAATCCCAGCACGATGTCAAGTCCCAATTTGGGATAATGGGTAATTGCAGATTGCAGATTTCAGATTTTAAATAAATTTGAAATCTGCAATTTTAAATTTTTTTACCAATTAGCAATTTATCTATATGAACGTTGATGCAATTATCGTTCCGCAAGGAGCGGAATATAAGTCTGTTCTTCGAGGAGTAAGCCGCTTTAATGGTAAGACACCACCAATTTTTCCCGTTCCGGTTGGTGTGAAACCGTTAACGAGATATTTGGAAAAATGGCAAAAATTAGAATTTTTCGCGCATCATCAGCAACCCAAAGTTTTGTTGATGGGTTTGTGCGGTAGTTTGACACATCGCTATGCTGTCGGCGATGTTGTCGTTTACCAAAGTTGTATTTATGGTTCGGCTGAAGAGTTGCGGGATAAAATGTGCGATCGCGCTTTCACAAAGCTACTTTACAACAATCTGAATGAAAAAGCTGATTTGGTGAGAGGCTTGACAAGCGATCGCATCATTTATTCCGCATCAGAAAAACGCAGTTTAGGTAAACTATATGATAGCGAAGTTGTCGATATGGAAGGCTTCGCAGCTTTAGAAGTTCTCAGTAAAGGTGGTTTTTCCGTAGCGATGTTGCGCGTAGTTAGCGATGATTCGCAACAGGATGTTCCGGATCTCAATTCGGCAATTAGTGCAGATGGTTCGCTACAATCTCTGCCTTTAGCGATAGGAATGCTGCGTCAACCGATTGCCGCAACTCGGTTAATTAGAGGCTCGCTGCGCGGATTGAAAGTGTTGGAAAAAGTGACAAGTTATTTGTTTGTAAAGTAGGGAACCCCACCCCCTAACCCCCTCCCCGCAACGGGGAGGGGGGAAAGAATTCACTACATCTTTCCGGCGACGGGGAGGGGGGAAAGAATTTAGTACATCTTTCCGGCGACGGGGAGGGGAAAGAATTTAGTAATTGAATGCGATCGCACAAATTATTTGCCTACTTTTTCCAAAGTACTTTTCTGACAAATTTACCCTGCTCTTTTATCAGAATTTTCGGCAGATTCTACAGCCATCATGCGGCGCTGCACTAGATGTTCAAATTGGTACATATAGGCGGCGATAACAGTCCAAACGAGCATGGCTGGGCCATAGACAAACCCATTCCAGTGCGAAAACAAGTAGTAGTAGTAGCTGGAGCCCAAAAATGGGTAAAACAAAGCTAAAATACCTATGCTGATCAACGTAGATATTGCTATTACCAGCCAGCCATACAAACCTTCCCAAAAACTCAGCAAACCGGGAAAAAAGCCGCGAGTTGCGCCTATTTCTGGTGAGCGAATGCTGGGAAAGAAACGATCTAAAAATAGATAGAGCCAATGATGAACGAAAGCGATAATCAGAATGGGAGCTAATGCGGCTAGAACGGCAGATAAGACCCAATGTTCCGGTCGCTGTAGAAACCTACCTAAAAAGGAACCCAAATCACCAAATAATTTTGAACCAGATGAAATAAAACGCAACAATACGTAGAGGACGAAGGCGTTCATCCACGCACCGGGGTATGGTATCCAGGCAGGCCATTTCATACGTAAAACCAATACGCAATTATCGCAATCATAGCCGCAGTATTTCTGGAATATGTAGGTGAAAATACTAAAATTTACCACAAATTCAAGACTGAGTGTTGATAGATACCGGGTACACTCTTCCCTTCCAAGCGCCTCCTTTGCCGCGCCAGTGACGCCAAGCGGAGTCTAGGGTCATCAGGGTATATAGGAATGCGATCGCTGGTAAGCAAAAAGACAATAGTGGCGAACATCGATAAAGTTTGAGTGTGGGAAAGTAAGCTATTGCCATCAGCAACCAGGTTAAAATACCTAGCGGGGACACTAACCAATTCCCGGTTAAAATACCTGCGATCGCACTCACTGGCGGCACAATGTAAATTAAAGTCATTCCTATGAGTGTTCCCAATAAAAGCAAAGGCGAATAATTAAGTTGGGTAAAAGCAGTACGCGCCACCATATCCCAAATACTAGATAAAGATGGATAAGGTCGCAAGCTACGAGTTAAATCGGTAAGGCCCAACCAAATTTTACCCGGAGATTTGACTGCTTGTGCAAGAGCGCAATCATCGATTAACGCTTGACGCACTACCTGGATACCGCCAATACGGGTTAAAGTGTCGCGGCGAATTAAGATACAACCTCCCGCTGCTGCTGCTGTGGAATTGTTCGGGTTATTAACCCAACGAAATGGATAGAGTTTTTCAAAGAAAAACACAAAAGCAGGAATTAAAAACTTTTCCCAAAAACTTTCACACCGCAGCAATACCATCAGAGAAACTAAATCTAAATCTTCTTGCTGAGACTTGGCTACCAACTCGCGAAGATTGGTGCTGTGATGTTCGATATCCGCATCTGTTAGCAGAAAATAATCTGGTGTTGGCGTGAGTTTTTCAGCATAACGAATACCTTGTTCAACTGCCCAAAGTTTGCCACTCCAACCAGTTGGTAGCGGTTCGCCAGATACGATATGCAATTGCTGGGATTTGTTTAATTCTTGGGCAACATTTCGGGCGATGTTGGCTGTATTATCGGTGCTGTTATCATCGACGAGGACAATTTTGAAAGAACCTGGGTAATTTTGGAGAAGGTGCGATCGCATTGTCGCGGGTAGCATTTCCGCTTCATTCCTGGCAGGAATTACCGCACAAACAGTCGGCCATTTTTCCGCTTCTTTCGCGGCAAGGTCTAACCGCTCATCCGATCGCCAAAATTGTCCCCAAAAACACAACAATACTATCCAAATTACTAAAGATAGCAAGGTAATCCCCAATCCAACTACGCCGACACTCATTTTAAAATATTATTAACTTCAGCGATTACAATACAATATTATGAAAGTAAATGCAAATGAATAAAATGTCGTCCGAATAGAATTCGCGGTTACAAAAACAAAGTCCGCTCACGCGGACTTTGTTTAGATATTACTGGAAGCTTGCTAACCACATTTTATTTGTGTAGCTACACCTAAAAATCTGTGCGCTGTGGGTATTCAAAATTACGCTGTCCGATTGATTAAATTCCACAGCCAAATAGCAACCAACGCACCCACGACAGCAACAAAAATACTGGGAATGTTGAAAGCGTTGGTAGCCGCAAGCACCAGTTTTCCTGTTGTTAATAAAGTAAATATTGCCCCTCCCAGGAAAGCGCCGACAATACCCAGCACCATCGTAGCCAGAATACCGCCGCCTTGACGACCGGGGTAGATGAGTTTGGCGATCGCACCAGCAACAAGACCCAAAACAATCCAGGCGATAATATTACCCATTTTTTTTGGCTCCTTGAAACTTTCTTACTTAAAAACCTAGTATAGCAACTCAACGAAATATTCCCCTTATCCGGGGACAAAGTTTTTATGTTTAGTTATATTTTTTTACTTAATAAATGGTTACATTCCTTAACGCGACGCTAGTAAAAGAAATTACAAAAAACGATTCGGTGTAAGCACCTACTGTCAGGAGCGATCGCATATTTTAGTTCGCGGACTTAATCTACTCCCATTTAGAAAAATGATTTGTGTAGCTGCCAAATAGAGGATTTTGTCAGCTTAAGATTGAGGGGTTTAACCCCTCATTTAACACCCTTATCAAACAGCTAAATAATATCGTTGCTTTGACGAGAAGAAGAAACGTCAAAAACTAAAGCTTCTTAAAAGCGAACTTTCCACTAAGTTTGTGGAAAGTTAAAGCAGGATTATCGAATAGCGATCGCAAGAAATAGAACGGATCTTAAATTCATCTGAATCGGAAGAGACTATTTGTTCCCTCTGCGCCAGGGGGGATAATAAATTAATGCGATCGCCTTCGATATTAGCGATAGGCTCTGCGATTCATCATATTCCACAACCAAATGGCAATAATCGCGCCTAAGACGGCGACAAAAACACCGGGAAAGGTTAAAGGAGTGGCGGCAAGTTGGAAAGTTCCCGTTTGCAATAAAGTGACCAAAGTTCCACCGATGAAGGCTCCCACGATCCCCAGCACCATCGTAGCGAGAATACCGCCGCCTTGATAACCGGGATAGATAGCTTTCGCGATCGCGCCAGCAAGCAGACCTAAAACCACCCAAGCAACAATACCCATAGCTTTGGCTCCTTAAATGTTTTTATTTCACATTTTCAGCATAGCCACTAAATTTTTCTTCCACCTCTGTCAACCGATATAATCTACTAGATATAAATCGACAATAATCTTTTTTGATTAAATTTATTATGTAGGTAATTATTCAGTTTTACCCTCGGCCTATTTGCCCATCTACCCCTCAGCAATCTAATAATTTATGTGCCAGAAAAGATATTTGAGGGAAATTACCAGTTGCTAATCCAGTACTGTTTCTGCTATAAATCGCAACTAATTAAGCATTTTGCTTGATGCTGCATTAAGCGGATGTTGCTGAGAGTGAACGGAACCTATGCAAACACAAGACAGAACTAAGGTAACAAGCGTCGATGCGGCTATTGCTGCTTCTCAGAATTACCTACTTTCCATCCAATATCCCGATGGTTACTGGTGGGCAGAATTGGAATCCAACGTTACCATAACGGCAGAGGCGGTACTGCTCCATAAAATTTGGGGTACGGAAAAGACAAGACCTTTGCACAAAGCGGAAACTTACCTGCGAAGGGAACAGCGATCGCACGGTGGTTGGGAACTATTTTACGGCGATGGCGGCAATCTCAGCACATCGGTGGAAGCTTATATGGCGCTGAAGTTGCTGGGCGTACCGGCAACAGATCCAGCTATGCAAAAAGCGCGGGAATTTATTTTAGAACGAGGCGGCATCAGCAAAACGCGCATTTTTACTAAAATGCACCTGGCATTAATTGGCTGCTACAACTGGCGGGGACTACCTTCAATTCCGCCTTGGATAATGTTGTTGCCAGAATCTTTTCCCTTCACCATTTACGAAATGTCCAGTTGGGCGCGGAGTAGCACCGTTCCGCTGTTAATTGTGTTCGATCGCAAGCCGATTTACATAACCAATCCAAGCATCACTTTGGAGGAACTTTACACAGAAGGTGCTGAGAATGTGCGCTTTGAACTACCGCGCAATAACGATTGGACAGATGTATTTGTTTGGCTGGATGACGCTTTCAAATTAGCAGAAAATCTCAACTTAGTGCCTTTCCGCCAAGAAGGACTCAAAGCAGCTGAAAAATGGGTTTTGGAACGACAAGAAGAAACCGGTGATTGGGGTGGCATTATTCCCGCAATGCTAAATTCGCTTTTAGGATTGCGCTGCCTGGATTATGATGTCAATGACCCAATTGTGGAAAGGGGTTTGCAAGCGGTCGATCGATTTGCAGTCGAAACAGAGGATATTTACTGGGTGCAACCTTGCGTTTCGCCAGTTTGGGATACCGCTTTGGTGATGCGAAGTTTGCTTGATTCCGGAATCGCACCCAATCATCCAGCCCTTGTGCGGGGGGGAGAATGGCTGCTTTCTAAGCAAATTTTAGATTACGGCGATTGGGCTGTCAAAAACAAGCAAGGAAAACCGGGTGCTTGGGCGTTTGAATTTGTGAATCGCTTTTATCCGGATGTAGATGATTCTGCGGTCGTGGTGATGGCGTTGAATGGCGTGCAATTGCCGAACGAAGAGTTAAAACAAGCTGTAATTGCACGTGCTGTGGCTTGGATTGCGACAATGCAATGTCGAGATGGCGGTTGGGCTGCTTTCGATCTCGATAATAATGCAGATTGGCTGAACCAATTGCCCTACGGCGACTTGAAAGCGATGATAGACCCGAATACGGCAGATGTGACGGCGCGGGTGTTGGAAATGTTGGGACGCGGTAATTTCTCGATCGATCCGAGCAATTTCGATCGCGCTTTAAATTATCTCAAAAACGAACAAGAAGCGGAAGGCTGCTGGTACGGACGTTGGGGAGTAAATTACATTTACGGTACCAGTGGCGTTCTCGCGGCGCTGTCTCTAGTTGCGCCTGAGTCGCACCGAAGCAATATCGAACGCGGTGCAGCTTGGCTGGTCAGCTGTCAAAATGCCGATGGAGGATGGGGGGAAACTTGCTTCAGCTACGATAATCCCGCTCTCAAAGGACAAGGAGACAGTACCGCATCTCAGACTGCTTGGGCTTTAATTGGCTTGCTGGCGGCGGGAGAAGCCACCGGGAAGTTTGAGAAAGAGGCGATCGATCGGGGAATCAACTATCTTGTGACTGCACAGCGTTCTGATGGCACTTGGGATGAGGATTATTTCACTGGAACTGGCTTTCCCTGCCATTTCTATCTCAAATATCATCTTTATTTACAACATTTTCCGCTGACAGCTTTGGGGCGCTATCGTACTATTTTCGCTCAATAATGCCCTAAAAACGATTAACCGGGTTTCTGTGGAAAAGTTTACAGAAACCCGGTTTCTTCATGGTGGTCATAAAACAGTACAGAGGAAAAACAGAGTGGTTATTATTTCTTCACAACGGTGCAAAGATAGAAATCATCTGCCTAACGCTGCTGCTAAGCTGTTTCTAACCAATCAAAAATCCTGTCTAACTGTGCCAAAGTCACCAGCCCGTATTGCCACAAAATCATGGGGATGTGGTTTGGGCATTCTTCGCTGCGCCGTATGGCTAGGGCGATCGAGGATGCCGGGATCGCTAATTCTTCTTGTAAAAAGTTGACTAATTTAGTCTGCATAGTAGATTTCCTTGCCTTCGAGTCTTAAAAATTTTCTTCTCCCAACCTATGAGAAAAATATCGTTTAAAAACTCCCCTGTCAGGGTGATTTAACTCGTCCTAATGGGTGATTTCGATCACAAAAATCTCTACGCTCTAAAATTAGCCCTTTAGGAATAAGTCTAACGGTAAATGACCATAAGTTCCGCCGATAGAGTCATTTTCTGAAGATTGGCAGGACACCAGTACACCGCGATAAATTCCTGTGTAGGAATCGAGATAGTGGGATTGCTTGTGAGTATTAAATTTTATGTAAACCGGGCCTTCTAGGGAAGGCGTTTTGTTGGTGTCGAGAGGAATTTCATAGCCCAAACCTTCCAAATAGGTTTTTAGGGCTGCGAACCCTTGCTCTGCCGTATCAGCACAAATACCTAAATTGAGGTAATCGGACAAGTTGGCGATCGTTAGTAGAGCTTGACGGAGTAAAGCTTTTTCCTGTTCCGACTCTATCAGCTTAGTTTCGATGCAGCTAAATTGCTTGAGGATTGCTTGGGCTTGTTCGACAGTGATGTTAGCAGTCATGGTTTGGGTAGAGTAGCTGAAGATAATTTTACGGGCGCGATCGCACCCCCGTAGAGTGGGCATTGCCCAACATAGAGCGATCGGATTTCCGTAGGATTTGCTGAATGCTACAATTATACGCATAAGCGTATATGCGTATAAGCGCAGGGAGGCCAAAATTTGTATGGGTAGATGTGGGCATACAATGGATTCATGCCTAAATCTCCTATAAACCTATCGATCGAAGAAAGTTTGAAACGCAGGCTAAAGGCGGCTTGCGCTATGCAAGGCCGTGACGTTAGCAGCGTTGTATCAGAACTGGTTGAGGAATGGCTAGAGAAAATTGAGCCGCAACTGGCGCAACAAGCGTTCCAGAAAGAAAACAATAAAAACCAACGCTAAGCGGCCATAAACATTCTTTAGAGCAAGCCACAACGGTCAAAGTTTTCGGTGCTATCTGACTGACGACCCATCTAATAATGAACAGCGAAAACTCTGAATCTATTTCAGAAGAAATTATCTCCCAGCACGCAGTAACCGAACGTAGGATGTGCTACGAAATGGAAAGGAGATATGGATGGAAGTTACTGCGAATAGAATTAACTGGAGACAAAACTCTTAAATACGATTGCGTATTCGAGGGTAAAACCGAATTTCCTAATTACACAGAGGGGATGGAAAAATGAGTAGAAAGTATATTCTTTTTAGAGCGGAATGGAATCAAGAGGAGGGAGCCGAAAACAGGCTACTAGCGCACACTGGAGCTATCACCGACATTCTTGCCGAACATTTCGATTCATCCGATCGGCCCTTACCATCTCCTGGCTACAGATTGAGGGAATTCCATCGAGTCGAACAATTTGTCGATCGACAGTTTCCAAATGCTAGCACTCACACTCGTATCGGCGATTGGGAAGTAACCAGAGTTGAAAAATATGCCCCAGAAACTATGAGTGAGTTTGAAGCAATTGTTGTGTGCTATTGTCACTACGTTCCAGTAATTACTCCACTGGAGCCTCTGCCAAAAATTCAAGTTTCTGAAGAGCTTCAAGAATTACAGTCGATAAATCGGAGCAGGGATATTGCACCAAGATGACATCATTTTTGGAGTAGTTCGGCATAGATGTCATCCTCAGTGTTTTCCCAAACTTCTGCAAGTGAGCGATCGCTCACATTTAGCCAGAATTGCTCTTCCTCTTTGTCAGGCATCAAAGTTACGAGTAATTTCGTTCCTTCCGGAAGTGGAAGATTTTGGAGTAATTCTATTTTGCCATCACGGACGACAGCCCAAACCGTTTTCAACATTGCATTTAGTCCTTAAAATAAGATGGATAGGTTCAAGGTAACCAAAAATCTGGCAAGACGCTTTTTGCCAAATCGCGTCCCCACTGATTGATTGTCCGCCCTATTTGGATATGCGGTTCATCTGCCTCAACGGGCCAAATCGTCGCCTGATTGCCACGTTTAAAGCGATCGACCACTAAATTCGCCGCTTCTAAACCAGTTACATAAGCTTTTTCTTGCGACCAAGAACCGTGACGGTTAACAATCCAATCCCCACTCATAAAAACGTTATCGAAACTGGTTACTTCTGGCAACATATATTGATAGCTACCTGGATAAAAATGAGTGACTGCCCGTGGCAAACGAATCGCGCTGCTGTCGATTACTTTTGCTTCGCCAAAGGCGGGGATACAGGTTGCTAAATCGCGCTGCACTATCTGCACAATTTCCTCATCCCTGAGAGGTAAAAATTGGTTGGCGTGATAGAAATCTGCTTCGATAACTGTTCCGGGTTCGTTGCGATACTCATCGTGCAGGGCGTTGAGGTCAAAAAATGTCCAACCTGTGGTAGGATTGAAGCCAAAGCAGGCATTGGAAGGCAGGGGGATATCGATTTTGCGATCGAACCACAACCGAGTCGCCAAAACATCGATCGCGCCTAAATTCATCACGTCCCGAAATTCCTGGCGACTTTGCAGGCTAGGGCTACCGCTAATAATTTTTTGCATACCGGTTATCCCAACCGCAAAGATAACCGCATCTGCATCAAAAACTTCATCGCCGCAGACAACCCCCGTAGCTCTATTATTATCAATAATTAAATCGCTCACCCGTCGCTGGGTA
Organism: Aerosakkonema sp. BLCC-F183; assembly: GCF_041929145.1. Lineage (NCBI taxonomy): Bacteria > Bacillati > Cyanobacteriota > Cyanophyceae > Aerosakkonematales > Aerosakkonemataceae > Aerosakkonema > Aerosakkonema sp. BLCC-F183. The sequence goes on from NZ_JBHFNU010000031.1 coordinate 81,312, forward strand.
ACTACTTTTCCGCCAGCTTGTTCGATGCGTTCCACCCAAGGGCGAAAGATTTTTTCCCCGACTGTTCCCCGACACCAAACTACATCGAAATTTGGTTGATGAGCGAGGATAAAATAGTACAGCATACCCAAGGCTGCTGCTGCGGAACATTGCTCGCCTGGGGCGAACAATCCTACTAATAGCATCGGCTCAAAAGAATCGCGGTACAGCCTTGCGGAAACTCCAAATTGTTTGAATAATTCGCGGGCAGTTACACCATCGTAACGTCGCCAAGCGGCGTCAGAATTATCAAAATCTATTAATGCGTAGAGTAAGGGTAAAGCTGAAAGGCGATCGATTAATGGCAGTCGTCTAAACTTAGGATAAAGAAAAGTTCCCAGCGGTGTGGGCAGTAAGGGTTCATCCTGAAAAATGGGCGATTCGACTTCCAATCCGGCGGGAGAATATTGAGAAGAACGAGTCCAAGTTGTGAAGGGATTAAGTTCTAATTCGTTAACTAGAGAAAAGATATTTCTATAGGGATACCAGAAGCCGTGAATACCAGCTTCGACAGAACGCCCTGCGGCAGTTTTCCACCCTGCAACCAAGCCGCCAGGATAGGGGCCGGCTTCTAAAAGGGTTACGTCGTACCCTTGTTTTGCTAAATGGTAAGTTGCGCCCAAACCCGCCCAACCCGCACCGACAATTACTACTTTTTGGGTTTGCGATTCTGTTGACATTTAGTACCTTTTGATTATTTGCGCGATTTGATTTTGCTGAAGCGTCGGGGAAGAAGATTGTAGGTTGGGTTGAGCGACCGCGAAACCCAACAAATTTTATTTCTGCGTTGGGTTTCGTTACCTCAACCCAACCTACGTTTCGACCGCGAAACCCAACAAATTCTATTTTTGCCTTGGGTTTCGTTACCTCAACCCAACCTACGTTTCGACTTTTTTGACTTTTGACTTTTGACTTTTGACTTTCTAGACCTCATTCAATTTCGCTCTGATGGTTTCGATGCGGTTGCGATTTACTCCTAGATCTGATTCTCCCAAACGGGAAGCCGATCGCACATGAATCACCTTTTGTCCTTCATCGAGATAAAATTCTACATCATCAACAAAACCCATCAGTCTACTGGTGAATTCTACATAGAGATAATTGGGTGTTTCAGTGATAATTTTAGTTCTTTTTTCGGACTCAATTACTTTTTTGAGTTGAGCCATTGCCTCAGCAGGAGTAGAATTGTAAGTTAGAGGCTCAATTTTGTGTCCGTCATCCTGACTTTGGCTGCTGACGCAGTTGGGAGAACTCGGACAAGGTGCGAGTTTACCAACTTGTACGCCAAGGTTAGTGGGTCTTTTGCCTGCAAACAAGGTTATAGCTCCTGGAAATGCTACTGATGCTCCCAGCCAAAGGATAGTAAATAACAGCAACGATAACAAGATTATCACTAATTGTCTGAGAGGCGATCGCTTTTCGATTTCTGACTCAACCATGAATAGGATAAAGGTGATGCAACAGGCATATTATCCCACATTACCCACCATCAAAACAATTGGTGGGCAATGCCCACCCTACCAATTTGCCAGGATGGTTTCACCGCGTCGGAAAATCTCCCGCGCATAATCTGTCCAAACTCCTTGTCCCCAGTAACGAAAACAACTCGTTTGCAGCAAAAAGTTGTACAGCAATGCTTCCCGATAGCGCGATTCTTTGGTAATATTTTCTGGTAAAGAATCGACTTGTTTGTGGAAAAAAGCGCTGAGTTGATTCATGGGAGTCAAAACATTTTCGTATCCCTTTACCCAACTGATGTGATTTGTCCAGGAAGCGCCATCCATGTGAAAGTTATGGTGAGTTTGCTTCAACTCGGCAATGGCATTCGCTACCGCATCCGGGGTGCAGTTTTCTGGCGAAACTTTTTGCCAAATTAAATGTTGACCGATCGGCTGACAAGTGGGATAATTATCTTCATGACAACCAGCAGCTTCAATTAACTCCAAATACTCTGTACCATTCATCGCTACAACGCCAGATTTGCCGCCGTTATTTTGCGCTATTTCGTAACTAGCCCGGAAAAAAGTACCGGGAAATTCGTTCATCATCACACCGCCATTTTCGCCATCCCCAATTTGGCTGACTATTGGCGGAATGGAAACTTCACCTAACATTTGTCGAGATAAAGTTTTTGCCTCGTAGTAAGGCTGCATTTGCGCTACCAGTTTGGTATCCGAACCTTGGGTTTTGATTAATGCGGTGATACTGGTAACTTCGCCGTGAGAATTGCGGGCAATTAAACGGTGAGGAAGATGTTTGTATCCCAAGGATTGTCCGGTGAGAGTTTCGACAGAATGTTCTTGCACTAATAGCCAGCGATAGCCGCATTCTTTCAGCGCTTTGACAAATTCAAATAAAGTATCGGGATGATTGGGTAAGTGCATTTCTGGGGGAGAAAATCCCTTGACGCGAGATAGTGCTGACCAACCAAAAATGGCGGCAAAATAATGTTGCCAAGCTTGGATGTGCAGTTTGATATCCGGTATGGGTGTAGAGGGAACTACGGCGTGACTCCACATTGTTCCAAGCCATTCCACATAAGGCTGATAAGTGGGGTCAATTGTGATGCGTTTGAGATTTTCTAGAATATCGCCGCGTCCCATTTGTCGCAATCCCCACAACAAATTGCCAGAGTAATCTAGCATAACGCGAGGATTGCAACCGTTGGCGACAAGTTCGGGGATAAAATCTGCCATGCGGCTATAACAATTGGCAAATGGCGCGGCGTTGTGGTTGTCTCCTTCCTGGGGATGTTCAAACATATATTGCAGGTTGGAGATGAGTTGGCCGCTATGTCCGGCAGGTATGGTAGGCTGGTGCATATGCAGCGCGATCGCAAAGGCTGCTTGCACTTCGTTTAACTGGATGTTTGTTGTGGGTAAAAATACTGGTCTATCTTGTTGAGTTACTGACTCAATTTCTTTTTCCCACCCGCAGATGTTGGGTAATCCGTCAATTATTTCGGGTAATTCGGGGAGGGTGGCAGGTTGTAATGTTGTAGGCATTTGTGTGAGGGATTTTTATAGGAAACATATTGAGTTTGACACAATTACTCCCTTATCGCTCAAAGAATATGTATTGCATTAGGGGGAGTGGGGGAGTGGGGGAGCGGGAGAGTGAGGAGAAAAGAACAACAGGTAACTTGCGATCGATAATCTTACGGCGGGAAGGGAGTAATGTCTGTGTAGTTTGGTTGGGATGTTTTTTGGGGCTTTGATATCTGTTTTTTGGATATTTTTAACCGCAGATGTAGGCGATAGCCTTCCCGAAGGGTACGCAGATGATTTGCGCTGTTTGGTTGGCGAGTAAAGGATTTTTGGCTTTTCGGACAATGCTATGGTAGAGGCACAGAGGAGAAAATTTATAAAAATGTTCTGATTTGGACAAAAGCTTCTCAAGTCCGAAAAAGCCAAAAATTTGCAATCTTATCTGCGTTTATCTGCGTTTATCTGCGTTTATCTGTCTTCATCTGCGGTTAAATTTTAACTAACGATTCCAAAAGACAATCCAGGACTTCATTCATGTACTAGCGACGCTACCGAACACGCTATCAAAGTAAGCTTAGTAAACCTTGGCGTTGATTTGCAAGAAGCGAGGTTTCAATCCCCTTGCGGGGATTCGGTTAATTGAAAGCGCTCAGCATCCTGTCAATATCTTGAGCGAATTAATGTTTCAGTCCCCTTGCGGGGATTCGGTTAATTGAAAGTGCTACCTCTTTCGCAAAATCTCTTATTCTTTTAGTTCGTTGATTTCAGTCCCCTTGCGGGGATTCGGTTAATTGAAAGTTGTCTGGGTTGGTCGGGATTTGGTAAGATTTGCGCGTTTCAGTCCCCTTGCGGGGATTCGGTTAATTGAAAGTCTGCCGCCTGAAACTAGCACATGGAAAGAATTTCAACCGCGTTTTTCGTGAACCCGATCGCGCACCTTAATTTTTAGCGATTTCATTTCAGCGATCGTTCCTTTGGCTTGCGGCGGACTTTCAAGTCTGAAAACTATTAATTTTTCAAGGTTCTGAGGGGTTTCGCGAAACTCTTGGGTTTTTGCCCCCGCTTCGGTTTCCGAAAATCCAATATTCGCTCGATACTAACGCAACTATCCACACCTGTCAACGGCGGATGCGATCGCAGAATAAGCTGTCGGTTCTTTCGGGTCGCTGAGATAAAATGTTAGTTTTTGTGACCAATTTTGCGGATGGTGCGTTAGGCACGACAATTTAATTATTAGACATCTCCAAAAATTCTTGTGGGGTAGGCATCCTGCCTGCCCTTTGAGATTCTTTTGGAGGAGATGTCTATTGGTTGCGATACTCAATTTCTCGCCCGTGCCTAAAACACCCTACAATTAAATAAGATTTTGGCAAATATTCTTTGCTAATTTCCGATATTCTCGATTTTTTCACTTTTGTATTTTATCCTAAAAAATAGGATAATTTTGGTAAGGGTATTTATAGGTCTGGTTGTACAAATACAACTTTTGGTATGTTAGAGGCTTTTGATAGTCCGTCTGAGGCGGGATACACACAAACTGATAAAACTTACTTTCGGAAAAGAATTGCAAACCTAATCGGCATACTGGCACAGCTATTCAAAAGCCGCAAAAGTACCGTGCCTAACTCGCCTATGGGTAGTCCTAATGCAGGGTCATCCTCGATGAAAACGACACCCGTACCGAGTAATGAAAGCGATCGGGTAGAAGCGCTGAAACGGTACAACATTCTCGACACGCCGACAGAAGAAGCTTTTGATGACCTCACCCGTTTGGCTGCCTATATTTGCGGTACTCCCATTGCTTTAGTCAGCTTAGTGGATACCGAGCGCCAGTGGTTTAAGTCACAGGTTGGCTTGGAAGTGACAGAAACGCCCAGAGACCTTGCTTTCTGCGCCCATGCGATTCTCAACCCAGACGACCTGTTGGTTGTTCCCAACGCCTTGGAAGACGATCGCTTTGCAGACAACCCGCTAGTAACTTCCAACCCGAACATCCGATTTTATGCCGGCACACCTGTGGTAACTCCGGATGGTTTTCCGTTGGGAACTCTTTGCGTGATCGATCGCATTCCCCGCCGTCTTTCTGACGAACAACTGGAAGCACTGCGGGCTTTGGGTCGTCAGGTGATTACTCAAATGGAGCTACGATTAAACTTGGCGCGGTTAGAACGGCAAATCGCTAGGAGCGAAGAAGCAGAAGCGCAGCGGCGGGCGTCCGATCGGCAAGTGGTCGATCTGCTCGAAAGTATCACCGATGCTTTTTTTACCTTAGATCGGCAGTGGCGGTTTACTTGCGTCAATCAAGTAGCGACTCAAATATGGCAACGCAGTCCAGAACAACTCCTGGGTCAAAATATATGGGAGGCTTTTCCGGAAATTGTCGGTTCGCAATTTGAGGAGCAATATCGCAAGGCGGTAGCTCAACAAGTCAGTCTTAGTTTTGAAGAATTTTACCAGCCATTAGATCTTTGGTTTGAAGTGCGCGTTTTCCCTTCTTATGAAGGGGTGTCTGTTTTTTTTCACGATATCACGCAGCGCAAGATGATAGAAGAAGCGCTGCGCTATCAGCGAGAAAATTCCGAACGGCTGTTACTTAATATATTGCCGGAACCGATTGCCGTTCGGTTAAAAATGCAGGAAAGCAACATTGCCGATACCTTTGATGAAGTAACGATTCTGTTTGCGGACTTGGTTAATTTTACGAGGTTGGCTAGCAAGGTTTCTCCGAAGAAACTGGTCAGCTTACTTAATAAAATTTTTTCGACTTTCGATCGCCTCACGGAAAAACATGGTGTGGAAAAAATTAAGACGATCGGTGATGCCTATATGGTAGTTGGCGGTCTACCCACATCCCGCTGCGACCACGCCGAAGCTGTGGCAGAAATGGCACTCGATATGCAGCAGACTATTAGCCAATTTAATGCTGATTATTCTACGAATCTTAACATCCGGATTGGCATCAACACTGGCCCTGCTGTGGCTGGGGTGATTGGTACGAAAAAGTTTACTTATGACCTTTGGGGCGATGCCGTTAACACTGCTAGCCGTATGGAATCTCACGGTCTACCCGGTCATATTCAAGTAACAAAAACGACCTACGAGAAGTTGCAGGACAAATATTTGTTTGAAGAGCGCGGCTTTATTCAAATTAAAGGCAAAGGTGGGATGAAAACTTATTTACTGATGGGGAGAAAATCTCATCCGTCTTATCTCTGTTGTAATATTCCAAGAGAAAAAGGCAATTAAAAATTATTGCTGTTTCGCACCTAATGCTTTGAGTGTGGCAATAGCGGTTTCTGTTAAACCGCTAACGCCTGTAATATTAATGCCTTCGTAGGGTCGATCGGTCTTGAGAGTTTTCAGACACTCACCTGTATCTACATCCCACAATTTAATCGTCTCGGAATCGCTGCCACTAGCTAACATCTTGCCATCGGGACTGAAAGCAACCGACCAAATATAACCGCTATTTGCTTGTAAAGTATGGCGACGTTCACCGCTGGTAATATCCCACAAACAAACTGTGCCGTCTGTACTGCCACTGGCGAGAAGCTTGCCATTTCGACTAAAGTCAAGACAGTTGATTGTAGCGGTGTGTCCCTGGAAAATTTGCAGACATTCGCCAGTGTTAATATCCCACAATCTAATTGTGCGATCGAAACTACCGCTGGCAAGAATATCCCTGCCTTTGTGAGAAATTGGACTAAAGGCAACCGATTGCACCCAACTGAAGTGTCCCTCCAATATTTGCAGGCATTCGCCAGTGGTAATATCCCATAATCTGATTGTGCGATCGAAACTGGCGCTGGCAAGAAGACCCCCCTCAGTCCCCCCGCCACGGGGGGAAGTGGGAGTGAGACCCCCCTGAGTCCCCCCGCTACGGGGGGAGGTGGGAGTGAGACCCCCCTGAGTCCCCCCGCTACGGGGGGAAGTGGGAGTGAGACCCCCCTCAGTCCCCCCGCCACGGGGGGAAGTGGGAGTGAGACCCCCCTCAGTCCCCCCGCCACGGGGGGAGGTGGGAGAAAAGGCAATTGCATAGATTAAACTCGGATGTTCTTGCAATATTTGCACGCATTGACCGCTATTAATATGCCAAATTCTGATAGTTTTATCTTCACCAGCACTGGCTAAAATATGTCCGTTGGGACTGAAGGCGATCGACCATATCCAACCCGTATGTCCCTGGAATGTTTTGAGAGTTTGTCCGGTTTGCCAGTCCCATATTCTGACGATGCGATCGCCTCCACAAGCTAACATATTTCCATCCGGACTTAAGGCAATTGACCAAATAAAACCGCTATCTATCTGCAAATTTTTTACGCACTTGCCTATTTCCACATCCCATAATTTAATAGTGCGATCGCTACCGCTAGCTAATAATAGTTTGGAGTGGGAAAGTGGGGAAAAGAAAGCAACCGAATGGACAAAATCGCGATTTCCCTGAATAGTTTTTAGACAATTACCGGTGCGAATATCCCAAAGTTTCACTGTCCGGTCTATGCTACCAGTAGCCATAAAAATGTTGTTAGGATGGAATGCGATCGCACCGACCCAACTCGCATGACTCTGCAAATTTAGGCGACAACTACCATCGGAAACATTCCACAACCTAACTGTACTATCTCCTCCTCCACTCGCTAGCGTTTCGCCATCCGGACTGAAAACAACGCGCCACACCCAACCATTATGTCCGTGCAAAATTTGGCGACAAGTGCCAGTTACTACATCCCACAATCGCACCGTCGAGTCATCGCTGCAACTTGCCAAAATTCTGCCATCCGGACTAAAATCAACGCACCACACCCAACCATTATGTCCCGGCATTTCTAAACTGCAAGTACCGCTAGTAACATCCCAAATTTTCACCGTACCTTCTACACTGCCACAAGCAAGCATTTTTCCATCGGGACTGAAAGCAATAGAAAATACCCAACTCCCACCAATCTCCCAAGTTTGGAAATATTCGCCGCTTTCTACATTCCAAAGTCTAATTAAACCTTCACTGCCGCAAGCTAATATTTTTTCATCTGGACTGAAAGCGACAGATTGCACCCAACTCTTGTGTCCTGCCAATATTTTGAGGCATTTACCGCTAGAAATATCCCACAATTTGACAGTATTATCTTCACCGCCGCTGGCAAGAATACCCCCCTCATTCCCCCCGCCACGGGGGGAGGTTGGAGTGAGACCCCCCTCATTCCCCCCGACACGGGGGGAGGTTGGAGTTATACCCCCCTCGTTTTGCTGACCGCGAAGGGAGGTTGAACTGAAGGCAAGCGTCTGTACCCAACCTTTGTGTCCCTGCAAAGTTTGTAGCGGAGTCGATCGCAATATTTCTCCACCTTCGCTAATTCTCCACAAGCGAATTTCTCCATCGCTATCCCCTGTAGCTAAAAGTTTTCCATCTCCACTAAAGGCTACGGAAAAAATATTTCTGAAGGTTTCGTTGAAAACGCATTTGCCGAAGTTAGCATTCTGGAAATTAACGTTATGCAGCTTGAGGTCTTGCAGGTAAGCTTGCCAAATCGCTAAATCAGAAAAATCGTAGCCGCTTAAATCTGTCTGAAGTTGACGCAATAGATTGAGAGTGTTTCCACCCACATAACCTTGTTGAGATAAAGGTTTACCTCTGAGGTTGGCGAGGATTTGCATTAATCGATTTTCAATATTAGTTTTCGTACCGAAATGGCAGAGTAGCTCGGCGATAATTGGGTTGACAATCAGGCGAATTTGTGTATCTCTTACATAGTCGAGAGATTCCGCTTTAATTATTGCGAGACTGCGGAAAAGTGCTATCTCCTGAGTGGAAATTTCTTCGCAAATTTGCTCGATCGATCGAGCCGTGACATATTCCATTATCACCGGTTGCAAGGTGAAACGAGCCGCGCTTTTTTCGAGCAGATATCGCCTTCCCAAAGATTCCAGCGCCTCCAGTAATTTTGTTGGTTGCACTGGCGATACGATATCCTCTTGCAATTGTGCCAGCGCCACAGGTTCGCGATCGATCGCCAGCCAATACATCACCTCTTTTTCTAAGGCAGACAGGCGATTGAAATGTCGATCTAGCAAATCGCGAATATCGCCAAATATTATCGCATTTTGCGCTAAAAAATCGGCAATGTTGCCATCAAATAATTCTTGAATAGTCGTGGAAATTATCTTTAATGCCAAAGGATTTCCCGCATAACGACTAACCAGTTCTTGCCATGCTTCTGCGGAACCGCGAAAAAATCCTTTGGTTCTCAATATTTCTTGTCCGTCTGTTGCTTGCAAACCCGTTAATTGGAACGATCGCACAGGCAATACTGCTCCTTCCAAGGAAGCAATTTCTTTTGGTTTTTCCCGACTCGTCAGCAACAAACAACTTTGATGTTGCGTTTGTCCTATCTGTTTGAATAGTTCCCCATAATCTTCATATCCCTCGCGGTAATATCCCGCTCTTTCCCCATCAGATAAAATGGTTTCTACGTTATCTATTACGATCAGACAACGTTGCGATCGCAATAACTCGCACAATTGCGATATTCTCTGTCCGATCTGCTTCGGTAAATCTATTTTTTGGTAATTTGATAAGAACTGAATTAAATTAGCCAGGATCTCTTCAACTGGTGGCGCATTGCGGAGAGTACGCCAAATGACACAATCGAATTCCTCCTGAATTTGTTGCGCTAATTTGACAGATAAAGCAGTTTTACCGATTCCACCAATACCCAGCAGCGCCACTAATCGGCAGTTTTCTTGTGTAATCCAATACTCCAACTTAGCAATTTCATCCGTGCGACCGTAGAAAATTGATACATCAACAGCCTCACCCCAATCAGTTCGATTTTGGATTTTCGATTTTGGATTTTGGATTTGTTGTTCCGCAGGCGTCTCGTCGGCGCTACCTCGATCGTGAGAATTCGGTCTGGTATAGTCCTGCGGTAGGAGTTCTAAGTCAAAGGCGCGGAAAAAGCATTCCAAAGTCTGCTTATCGACGCCTTCCTCGTGCGCCAATACCTTCGCGACGGTGAAAGGCGCGAGTTGAGTGCGATCGCTCAATTCCTCTAAAGTAAACTTATTACCATCATTCTCCTCAATTTCCGCCTCTCGCCTCGCTTCGCTCAGCTTTTTCAAGCCCTGAAAAGAGAGGACAACACCGCGTTTGCGTCTTTGCTTGTGCAGATCCATCATAGGTGGTTAACGTCCACTGTGACGGCACTTTGGCTGACTTTAAGTAAGATAGCTCACAAAGCTGGAGTTCGCGTAGCTCTTTTTGGGCGATATAGATTTCCAAAAAATGTGCGCCATGTGCGCTGGTATCAAAGTTTGCTTCTGTGTACGGTGATGGCAGCCGTAAGTACAGTAAAGTTATGTTAAGTTAGCAGCTTAACGCCTTTATCTTTAGTGGCGTAAATGCGATCGCACATACACACTGAAAGTAGTCAGTTGTTAGTAGTCAGTAGTCAGTAGTCAGTTGTTATTTAACTACCCACTACTCAACAGTAGGAGAATTAAACATGGTAACATTACAAGAAAATCTTCAAAGCGAACCAATAGCCAAACAGCCTCAGAGCGTAAAAGTTTCCAGAATTTTACAAACGTTCCGGGGAATTCTTTGGCCTATAAAGTATCTAGAAAAAGCGTTTCTGGAATACGGCGACATCTATAAGGCTGAATTTGCAGGCTTTCCGACACAAGTAGTAATCGCCAATCCCCAAGCAATTCAACAAATTTTTACCGCCGATCCGAAACTGTTTAATTCTGGGGAAGCAAACAAAATTTTGCAGCCTTTATTCGGCAATTATTCCCTGTTACTGCATGATGGCGAATATCACCAGCGCCAGAGAAAACTATTAATTCCTCCGTTTCATGGCGAACGGATGAAAGCATACGGTGAAATCGTCTGCGATATTGCGGAAGAAGTGATAAGTAAGTGGACGATCGACAAACCATTTGAAGCTCGTTCATCCATGCAAGAAATTTCCCTGCGAGTTATTCTACGCACCATTTTCGGTCTGGATGAAGGAGAGCGTTACGAAAAACTAAGGCAACTCCTGACTTTGCTGCTGGATACTACCGGTTCTCCTTTACGGTCTAGCTTTGTGTTTCTGGAAGTGCTGCAAAAAGATTTAGGCGCGTGGAGTCCGTGGGGAAAATTTCTGCGGTTAAAACAGCAAATTAACGAACTTCTCTACGCTGAAATTCGCGAACGTCGGGCTAAAAATGATTTATCTGGCGAAGACATTCTCACCTTAATGATGTCAGCTCGCGATGAAGAAGGTCAGCCGATGACAGATGAGGAATTAAAAGATGAATTGATGACGTTGCTGTTTGCAGGTCACGAAACTACAGCAACAGCTTTGGCATGGGCATTATACTGGATTCACCGTCAGCCGGAAGTTCGGGAAAAACTATTGATAGAGTTAGATACTCTCGGTGAAAATCCAGACGCAAACGCGATCGCTAAACTTCCTTACCTCAATGCTGTCTGTTCGGAAACATTACGAATTTACCCGGTGCTTTTGTTTGCTTTACCGCGCATTACAAAAGCGCCTGTAGAAATTATGGGGTATCGCTTTGCAGCGAACACAATGCTATCTCCCTGCATTTATTTGGTTCACCATCGCGAGGATTTATATCCAGAACCGAAACGTTTTAAGCCAGAACGTTTTCTGGAACGTCAATACTCGCCTTATGAGTTCTTCCCGTTTGGCGGTAGTAACCGTCGCTGTATTGGCATGGCATTTGCTATGTTTGAAATGAAACTGGTACTGGCGACAATTCTGTCAAAATTGGAACTGTCTCTTGCAGATAATCGCCCGGTTGTAGCTGCACGCCGAGGTATTACGATGGCACCTGTGGGGGGTGTGCGCCTGGTTCTTAAAGGTCAGCGCAGTTAATTTTTAGTCTGAAAATTTAGAGAGTGCGATCGCATCATCTGCGGCTGTAAAAATCTCATCCTCAAGAGAGATGAAAAAAATCAGCCAATGCGATCGCACTCTGTTTTTTTCAAATGAATTCAATTTTAGTTGAAATCTCTTTGAGAATCCAATATCTTTCCTTTAACAAGAATTGTCGGTTAGGTTGAGCGATAGCTAAACCCAACTTTCATCGTTCCAGCTAAAAAGTCCACAAGAATCAACATCTGAAGACGAAAAGGAAATTTCTTTATATGCCTAACATATTCAAAGCAACCTTGACTGGCGACCAAGAGCCTACCCCCACCGGGTCAAAAGGTACTGGAGTTGGGAATTTGGAACTAAACGATGTCGGCGATGCCCTCTCCTTTACCCTAAACATTAAAGGTTTGGATTTTGGGCCGATTTTGGGTCAAGCGCCCCAGACTCCCGATCCGACCGATGATGTGACGATCGCGCACTTCCACTCTGCGGCTCGTGGCATCAATGGCCCCGTAGTCTTCAATATTTTTCCCCCTGACGATAAAGATGACCAAAAAGCCACGATTAACCCGGATGGTAGTACAACTATTACCGGCATCTGGGAACAAACTGATGCTGGCAAACAGCCATTAAGTAATTTTGTCCCAAATCTGAAAGCCGCTGGCCTCGGTGCGGATACAACCTTATACTTTAATTTCCACACCAATGCGTTCCCCGGCGGAGCAATTCGAGGCCAAATCGCCGCCACGACAGGCACCGTTATTCAAGGAACGGATGTCTCCGACAATCTTGTGGGCGGTGAGGGAGACGACACCCTATTTGGCAAAGGGAATAATGACAGTCTTTCTGGCGGTGGCGGCGACGACTTGTGTAACGGCAATCAAGGCAGCGATACCTTGAATGGAGGTGTAGGCAACGATACTCTCTACGGTGGCAAAGATGATGACTTTCTCTTCGGTAATGAAGGTAATGACGTTCTGATTGGCAACTTGGGGGCTGACAATCTCGCTGGCGGGAAGGGAGACGATTTGTTATTTGGCAATGAAGGCAGCGACACCCTGGATGGGAATGCAGGCAACGATACTATCTACGGGGGTAAAGGTAATGACTTCCTGATCGGTAGCCTTGGCAACGATTCTCTCAGCGGCGACTTGGGAGACGATACCCTCAGTGGCGTTGATGGCAGCAGTGCCAGTCCTGGACTGGGGGAGATAGATACTCTGACTGGGGGAGATGGAGTCGATCGATTTATACTGGGAAAAAGCAATGTGTTTTACTACAACGATGGTAATGATGCCGATGCAGGTCTAAACGACTACGCTCTAATTACTAACTTCAAAGCTGGGCAGGATGTCATCCAGCTGCGCGGTGCGGCTAATAACTATACGTTGGCTACATCTGGAGGTAATTTACCGACAGGAACGGGTATTTTTCTGGTGTCATCCGGTCAAAACGAGCTGGTAGGAATTGTGCAAGGAGCTACTGATTTGACTTTGGGAAGTGGTTCTTTTATTTTTGTTTAGATCGTCGGGTGGGTATTGCCCACCCGATCGAATTACGGCTTTTCTCCGGATGCGACTAGCGCCGCCATTGGCAAAAGTAATTTGTGATTTGTGATGTAGTTTAAGGTTGTTTGATTGACGGCGGCGCGGATATTTTCCAGGGATTTAGTATCTTGAACTCTCAACAAACCGCCTGTTCTAGCCGAGCCTTGATAAAAAGCATCAAAAAGTTCGTTGCCATCAGCCAATTCCCACAGCATGGCAACTGTCTGCACGGAAACATTTTTAAAGCCTACTGTTTGCAAAGCATCGATGCACCGATCGCGATCGCTAAATCGGAAAAATGGTGGCCCTTCTGGGAGCGCAACCTGGGTATCGCCATAAGTTTCGATCGCTGACAGCATTATTTGGAAAGCCGCACAATGTTCTGCTTTCTCCCAGACAGCAAAGGCATATTTTCCGCCGCTGTTAATCACCCGAAATGCTTCGCTGAGCGCTTTTTCTGGCTGCGCTAAATGCAAGATGCCAAAATTCATTACGGCAGCTGCAAATTGAGAATCTGGAAAAGCTAAAGATTCCGCATCGCCTTGTTGAAATTCGATTTGAGGATGTAGTTCTTTCGCTTTCGCCACCATCGCTTCGGAAAAATCGACCCCAGTTATCGAGCATCCTCGTTGAAATGCCGCCGCCGCTACGTAGCCAGGGCCACTGGCAATATCGAGCAATTTCTTACCCGCACCAGCATCGACAGCATCTAGCAGAGTTCCGATGCTTTGTTTGGTGAGATTGCCAAAAGAAGAATGATATTTTTCTACTGATTTCTGCCATCCCTCATATTCAAATTCTTTAAAAGCATTGACGCGATCGCTAGGGTTGATCATACTTAGTTTAAGCTAATATTTATAACCGATTTTGTAATATACCTTCATCACCGTTCTTTGTCAAGAGTTAGATCGAATTTATCTATAAACTTAACTGCCTTTGGTATTCTGCGGGAGTGTTGATATCGGCGATGATTATTGGCGTATCGAATTCAACTTTCTGGATTTCTGGATAAAAATCTTGCACGATTTGACGCAATCCAAAACTTTCTTCTCGAATTTTTTCTAAGTAAGGTAATGCTTGGTTGGCCAAAAATAAAGGATGTCCTAACTTACCTTTATAAGTTGGTGCGCTAATTATGGCAGCGTTGCTGATTTGGAGTTGCAATAATTTTTGGTAAATTGCAGTCGGTCTGGGTTGATCGACTGCTGAGATAACCAAAATTTGCACATTTTTGGGAATTAATTGCAATCCGGTTAAGATAGAACTGGTTTTGCCTTGGCTGGGGTCGGGATTGATAATAACCTTGGTGCTGGGGGGACAATCTTTTTGGCGATCGCTATTATGTGGCCCAAGCACTACCACAGGTGCGATGCCTGCCAGCAGAAATTGTTCTACTTGATAGGATAGTAAAGTTCTTCCATCCAGCCAAGGAAGAGAAGCCTTGCAAACACCCATACGGCGGGAGTTACCTGCTGCTAGAACGATCGCGAAGTATTGCGGGGGAGAAAAGAAATCAGTATTCATGAGAATTAAATATAGTTAATTAATAGAGTGTATTTACTCTGATAAAGATCGCCCTGTTCCGCCGCGACGCACTTTGATTAATTCGGCGCAGATACTAACAGCAATTTCCTCTGGCGTTAAAGCACCGATATCCAAACCGATGGGAGCATAAATTGATTTTAATTGCTTTTCGGGATATCCTTCTTGTTGTAATTTTTGTCTGACTAAACGAACGCGCTTTAAAGAGCCGATCGCACCGATATATTTTGTCTTTAATTTCAATAAAATTCGCAATGCGGCTAAGTCGTGTTGGATTCCCCGCGTTACCAGTGCGACATAAATATTTTCGGTTGGTGGTAAATGGCAATTGGTAATCGGTAATGTTAAAATAGCAGCAGCTTGAGGAAAGCGTTCTTCGGTAGCGAATTCCGCGCGATCGTCTTGTACAATTATCCGAAATCCTGCTAAATGAGCAATTTGAGCTAACGGTAGAGCAATGTGACCGCCACCAATTATTAATAATGTTGGCAGAGGCAGCAAAGTTTCTCGAAAACAGGAATTAGTTTCGGGTTGATTGTCGTTATTTGCAATTTCTAAATAGGGCTGTAAATTTTGGCTAAACGGAGTGATAACTATCGCAGAATTTCCAGATGAAAGGATATCGATAATTTGATTGACCAGCGTCAGATTGCCACTTGTCCAGCGTTCCAGCCATACTTGCATTGTACCGCCGCAGACACCTTGCGTTTCGCGATCGCCTGCGCCCGATAAATCAATTTCCACAAATTGTTTTGTGCCAGTTTCTAACACTTGGAGAGCTTGTGCAATAACTTTGGCTTCCCCAGCACCACCGCCAATTGTACCGATAATGCGATTATTTGGGTAAACAATCATTTTTGCGCCCACTTCTCTGGGGACAGAACCTTTAATACTGGTGACAGTGGCGATAACTACTGGGCTTTTCTGGAGACTTTGACCTAGTTTTTGGTAGAAATCAAGCATTTTGCCAGGGTCACTTTTGTAGGGTGCGTTAACGAAGTGTAACGTACCGACAACTGTTGGGGGATAGCTACTGAGTAGAAGGCTCTAGAATTTCTCCTTTTCTCGTTCCCAAGTTCGATCTGGGAATGCGATCGGAAGTTTCTACCTTCTGGGGTGTCATATTTCAGTTAAATATAATTTTTAACTATGGCGACTTATGTTATAATAGTATGAGCGCAGTCATTTATGCGCGATCGCCAATTGCAAGGCAAGCATTTAACTTTTCCGTCAGCTTCGCATAACTTGACAAGCGTTAATTATTCTTTTCCAAAACTTCACATAGCTTGACCGAAAATTTACACTCTTTCCCGTTAATCGCGCTAATATAGAAATAGAGAGCCCTAGAGGGGCATAACTGAGACACTTAATTGGAAACTGCCAAACCTACAAATGGCAACTTATAAGTATCATTTTAAAGAGGAAGCGGGGTAAAGCCCCGCTTTCTCATTGAGAGGGGATAATCAGGGCTGGCTGAATAAATCTGCGATCGCTCTCACTTGAGGGTCTACAGAATGTGTTTCAAGGACTTTCAGTTAGCAGACTGCTGTTGCACCGCCTGACTGACTTCCTCTACATCCAATTCCAACGCCTGTGCTATTTGTTCCACACTTAACCCCAATCCTAACAACCGGGGTATTGTTGCTAATTTCGCTGCTATCTCACCTTCTTGGAAAGCTTCTTGATAAACTCTTGTTTGTTTTAACTCACTCAATCCAAACATTGCCTCGATCTCCTCTCGACTTTTACTGGGTAACTTATAGACTATGATAGTCTCTATTAACTGAAGCAGTTCTCGTTGAGCAGTTTCATCGGTTATCTGTTGTTTCGCTTGGTTGACTAACTCCCTTACTTTTGTTGGTGCAGTTTCCTCCGGTTCTACGATTAATTTTATTACCTGAATGCCAATAGATTCCTCTGCTGATGCGCTTAGTTCATCCAGATAAATGCGCCTCACTCGTCCGGAATTCAGGAATTCGATATAGCGATATGTTTCTCCTGTATCCGTACTTCGCTTGGGGTAGATGACAATGGCACGCCAATTGTTTTTCAGTTCGGTTTTATCGAGGTAGATGAAGATTTCGCTAATAAATCGAGAGTAGAAGGTTTTGTCTGGTTGAAACTGAACTTCGAGAAAATAAATGGGTGGTTCTATTGCATCGGTATTGGGTAGAAATACGCCATCAATGCGGAATGAGGTTTGTTTGACTTCAACGGATGAGAATTGGTAGTTTTCAGCTTCTTCAGGTGGTAGGTTAAGTAGTTCAAAGAAGATGCTGGGGAAGGTTTGGAATAAGCGATAAAAGATGGAGTCTGTTTTCACGAACTAGGATAAGTTTTGGGTTTATTTAATTATAGTATGAGGGCGATCGCCTTACGATCGTTTCTTCTTTTTACCTGTCAGGAAGATAAGGACTTTATCCCGAAGTTAAGGAACTTAAGCTAATTGACTAATTCTGTTCGCTCAATTCTCTAGCGGCTGAAAATCTTGCTGTTGCTGCATTTTCGGAAATTTCGCTCCAAAAGCTTATCTTCTGGCTTAAGTTCGGTATCACCACTGGTTAAGTTTGGTGGGAAAGTGGAAACTAGACTCTATTACCCCAAAAGTTACAACGGAGGTAATCAGTGGTTAGTTTATTTGCGCCTGCAAAAATTGAGATGTTTTCAGAAGCGGTAATGGGAACGGTGGAAAAGACAATTTCTCAAAATCAGCCTGGAAGAGTTAAGTGTTTGGGTAGTTATTGGCCTGCTCGATTTTATCATTCTAATTGCGATGTTGTTGTTTTTCCCGATGAAGTTGTGAAAGTTGTTGGGAGACAGGGGATTACTATGCTTGTGGTTCCGGTAAGTTTGGGCAATTGATAAATATAGGGTTGGATTTTTAAACTGCGGGAGCTTAAATCCACATTCCACGCCTTTAAGTCACAATCGCTTATTTCCGTTTTAGCGACGCAGTTAATAAACTTCATCATGCGTCCCGATATCGAGCAGAACAATGACTTCGCTTTTCATTTCTGTATCGATTTGAATTGAAAACACAATACGACAATCATAGCCACAAGAGCAGGACTGAAAACCCTCAAGCTTACCGCTTAGTTTGTGGGTAGCCAGGACTGGCGCAAATACGTCTACTTCCATTTGTTGAAGAGTTTCTTCAATGCGTTGCTGGAGGTCAGAGTTTCGCTTGACAAACTTGCGGAATGCTCGTTTGAATTTCGGGGTTAAAACTAGCGTTCTCATGCTTCTTCTGGCTCATTCAAAGACTGGCGCAATGCGAGAATTACTTCCTGCGCTGACTGGCGTTGAAATTTACCTGCATGGAAATCTGCCAAGGTTTGTTGAGCATCAGCTGCCATTTTTGCACGGCGGCTTTCCCGGAGGCGATTTTGGAGAATTTCGATCAGCATTTCCTGCTGTTCGTAGGGCAGTTGCGAAGCGGTTTCTAGCACTTGGTCAAGGGTGTTCATGGGAATGTTATTATTGCCTGTGATGTTGAAGCAGAAATCCAAAATTTGATTAAATTATATCACTCGTCTCTGACCTTTATGAGGTACTATGCTTTTGGTTTCGGTAAGTTTGGGGAATTGATAAATAATGATCTGAGCTTCAAGCCTGCCAGGGGTTTAAACTCCTGCGTCATACCTAAAGTCTGTTAAAGATTTGTATTGAGTCTACACCCGCCTCAGACTCAAGTCTGAGGCTAATAGCTAAAGTCCGTTAAAACGGACTGAAGAATTTGCATTTAGTCCACTTCAGTGGAGTTTAGCTATTAGCCTGCGATTTGAATCGCAGGCGGGCTTAAAGCGTAGCCATTGAATCCTGTTTACATTTACCCATTCCATGAATTATTTCGGGATAGAATATTCAACTGAACGGGGATTATCCATTCGTTTAGAAGCATCTAATATTTCTAATCCCACGATATTTCCTTCTTTGTCATAATCAACGATAAATCCAGGCTTTTCTTCATCGCTTTCTTCAATTGGCAAATTGTTAAAGATGATTCGCATCACATCTACTTCGGAATCGTAGGTAATTTTCATGGCTGTCTCCCATATTTATCGATTCAGCGGTTAATGATTTTCCCCATTTTCCATCGCCCGTCGCACTTTCTCAACTTGCTTGGGTGCTTCCATTTCGGTGAAGAGTTGAATTGCTTGTTGAAATTTTGGCTGACTTTTTTCGGTGTCACCCATTTTTTGATAAGTTAAGGCAAGTTGATAGTAAGCTTCGGCTAAGTCGCATTTAGCACCTATTTTTTCTAGGATTTCTATTGATTCTGTATGATGGGAAAGTGCTGTTGTAAAATTTCCTTGTTCTCGATAAAGTTCTGCTAGACAAGTTAAACTTTTAGCCTTAACTTGAGTGTAGGAATTTTTTTCAGCATACTTGAGCGCTCTACCATACATTTCAAAAGACTTTTCCTGTTGGAGCAAATTTTTATAAGTTAGACCTAAAACAACTAAATTATGTCCTACGCCCCATCCATCATCAAGTTTTGTTAATTTAACGTATATTTTCTCTACAATAGATAAATCGCTTAGAATTCCTAAACATGAATTTAAGAAAACTAGACAACTTTGAGAATAGGCGACGTAGTGATAACAATAGTCATTTCCTTCTGCTGCTAAAGCTTCTGCTGCTAAACTATTAACAGAATTAAAAATGCTTAATGCTTCTTCCCATTCACATCGTTCCATTTGGCATAATCCTATGTTAAATAAAGCAATAATTTTCAACTCAATAAAACCCAGGTTTTCTGCTAATTCTAATGAACTTTTATGATATTCAATCGCTAAATCTATCTTGCCTGTTGTGCGGTATAAATAGCCCAAAAGGTTTTTTAGTCTGCTTATGTAATATTTATTATTAATCTTATCTAATATTTGATTTATTGCAATTATAATTTGTTGAGCCAGACCCAAACTATAAAATGACCCACATAAGGAAATATTTTTTTCGTGGGTTCTATCTCTTTCTCTGATAATTGTTCCAGCAGCCATGTCAAAGTCAATAATCTCTACATAATGATAATAAGCCTCTAAAGCTTTCAGAGCATCTTCAACAGTTTCAACCGTCTTCACACTCTCCGTCCAAAACTCAGCAGCTTTGCGATTAGCTATCTCCCAATCATCACTTTCTCTCAACCTTTTTACCGCTTCTTCCCGAATGACTGGATGCAGCCAGTATTCTCCATTGAAAAATTCTACTAAAGACCTATCTTTCAACGATTTAATTACCCGTCGATGTTGACCATCTTGCACATCCCAAAGCAAACAAAACAAACCTTCAATCGCAACTCTTGGAACATCTTGATATCGATAACATCCTAAACGGCAGAGAAATTTATAAGCAGATGAATCAAATTGTTGCAAACGATCGAACTGACTAACAACTAAACCTTCTAATTCTCTCTCAATCAACAAATCATCTTTATTTGCTTGCCAATAAGCGGCTAAACTATTATTATATTCCTTAATTGCACCAGGGAAAATTTGCATAGCTTTGGCATTTCCCCCATAAGCTTGGTGCATCGCACTCAGCACTTCTGTATCTGTCTGAATATTGCGACTGTCAAAAAACTTTTTCCATGCGGCGACAGCCAAACCTTCCAAACGATAATACTCAACTGTTAGCGCTGCTTCGCGTAAGCATTCGCGACTGGTAATTAGGGTAACAGATTGCACTGCTAGATCGGCTAAAGCAGTGAATAATTCCACATATTTTCGATGCGCTTCGATGCACCTGCCATTTCCATCTAGTGCTGGTTCCAGGTTATCAATTAATACGCCTATTCTTTGGTTGGGATTTCGCAAATGCTGCCTCAATCTATCCAGCGTAACGCCAAACTCTCGCCCTGGTTCTTCATCAAAATATCGCCGCAACCATTCTTCAATTACACTTTCGGCAGAGGTAATATTTTGAGTTTCCTTTGCCATCCGCAGATCGAGTATTTTATCGAATCCCTGCGTGTGGAGAAATTGCCACGCCAGCGTTGTTTTGCCGATACCGCCTTTCCCGTGAATGACGATCGCTTTTGCACCTTCTTGGATTAGGCGGTGGAGATCTGCGATCGCACCCTCCCGTCCCACAAAATTCGGATCTTCCTTGGTTATAGCCTCTTTAGGCACAGGAATATGGTCGGTTTGCTCTAGTTTTAACCCCAAAGCGGTAAATAAAGCTTGGATAGAGCTTTTATCAACTCCTTCTTTTCGCTGCAATATCTTAGAAACAGTATCCCCATTTAAAGCCCTAATAGACTTTTTATTATTGACAGGCTCAGTTAGCTTTTGTAAATTTTGGACATTGTACTGACCGAAGGTTTGTCTTAAATCCTTTTCTATGAGCGAATCTAGGAGTTTATCCCAAGGTTTTAACGCTTCTTGCAGTTTATCCCAACCGCGATCGCTCAGTATACGCCCACGATTTCGTTGCTTTTGATTCATCGCCGTTATCCGCCTAAGACCCTGGTTGCCGAAGTTACACCGATCTTAAGGGAGATAATAGCTTTTTTCGGATTTTAAGGTAGGGATGCGATCGCAAAATGTATCGTTTTTGGAACCTGGAAAGCCCTGCAATGGTGCTTTTCCAGAATTTTACTCAAAAAACCTAAGTTCCGGCTTATCGTCGGCATCTCCTCTGGTTGAGATTGTTGGCAAGTTGCACGATGGATTTAGTTAATGAATCAGGAGTCCTACAATCATGGAAGACAAAGATTTTCAAGACTTCTTAACTGCATTGGGAATTACCGGCAGTATCCTCACAATTTGGCCTTTTTCTCCCGCTTTAGCAATTGGATCGACTGTGGCAATAGCATATCACTTATATCGAATCAAAAAACAACAAGATAAAGACGAACAATAGAACCCCCCTCAATCCCCCCGTCCACAGGGGGAAGTAAGAATAATCTTGCTCCCTCCCCGTTGCGGGGAGGGTTGGGGAGGGAAAAGTCAATCGGTTAATTATATTTTTCGATGAGACTTGCTCCCTCCCCGTTGCGGGGAGGGTTGGGGAGGGGTTCTTCGAGGATTACTGTAATGCTGTTTTAACGCCCATCCATCACCGCATCCACCAACAAATCGCCACCAAATCTCACCACATCAGTACAAGGCAAACCCGTTTCTTTCTTAACTTGCTCGATCGCATCTTTCGCCGCCGCCTCATCCAAATGTCCGGTATTGAGTGCGATCGCAACTACCTTAACTTCCCCAAACGCACCAGCAGCACTACCAACCATCTCATACAATTTAATCGCTTCTGACAAAGGTGGAATTACAACATGAGGAAGATTGCGAATGTGAGTTTGTCCGGCGCGATGTACTAATATTAAATGTGTTGGTTGGGAACCGCGCAAAAGTGGTAATGTAGCGGTGGAACCTGGATGCAGTAACGAACCTTGTCCTTCTATATATAGGATGTCGAAATCTTCCCCATATCGCATCACCAATTGTTCGACTGCACCGGCTGCAAAATCTACCCGCACGGCATCTAGGGGTATGCCATCACCGGATATCATAATTCCCGCTTGTCCGGTGGCGAGAAATTTCGATCGCATTCCCCTTCGCCAAGAAGCGCGATGCAATTCCAGACAAGTTGACATTTTCCCGACTGCCATATCCGTACCGACAGCTAAGACGCGACGACAGGAAAGCGATCGCGCTTTTGCAGTCCCAACTCCCAATCCAGCCGGTTCCTGGCGCACATCCCAAATCCATTCATTTTCTTTCAGCAATGCTTGTATTTCTGGATGAGTCGCCAGTCGCGTGTGCAATCCGTTGATTACTGACAATCCAGATGCTACTGCTTGTTTGATTTCCTCAAAACAGATATCTGGCAATATTCCACCTGAAGGCGCTATGCCGATCGCCAATACTTCGGGATGATAAGAAAGTGCTTCTTCTACAGAAGCGACGATCGGCACATCGCGATGTATTCCTGTCAGTTTTGGCAATGATTCCCCAGCGCATTGCTTATCGATTACTGCTACTATCGGCGCTTCGCTGTAGCGTAACAAGGTTAGTCCGGTTTTTCCGTGAATGCCGCGAATTCCTTCGTGTAGCAAGATGGCTAGTTTTTGGTCGGGTTTGAGCATATATAATGCAGATTTTTTACCGCAGATGAACGCAGATGAACGCAGATGTAATTTTAGATTTTTCGTTGGGGGAATGAATCAGTATGGATGGAATGGATGGGGATAATTTCTTTGTTTATTAGTTTACTGGTTAGTTTCTCTTTTGTACATTTGGTTAGCTAGTTTATATAACATGGGCTTATCTACGAGCGCTTTTTATTTGGATATTCCAATCATATGCCCTTTTTTACCCCAAAAATAACTGAAAATCTTTGGCAACTATTGACGAAAATGCGTCGTTTGCGGTATCTTGACAGAAATGATAATCCGGGCAAGTATGTCTAAATTGCAAAATGATGTCTTACCACACTCTGAAAGCCTTGTGTTTTCGTGTGTCTGATTTTTACTAGCTCGCTAAAATTAGAAATTTCTCGTTTGACGATGACTGGATTTTTTGGTGTCCTCACCACCCACTTAGCGATCGCACTTGACAAATTTACTTTTTTATGTTATGGGGCTGGTTTGTTTGCGATCGGGTGTTGTCTTCGCTGCTATTGACCTCATCAATCCAAAATCCAAAATCCAAAATCTAAAATCTAAAATCGATTGATTCCCAAACCGGGTAGGTCGTTGGGTAGCAGTCTACCATTTTCAATGATAGCACCTGTGAAAGGATCGTCGAGCAAATTGAGATGACTGTCCAAATCCAGGTGATCGGCGAGGGGGGAGAGATGGGAAAGCGCGGTATTGGCGAGCGAGCTATCGGAATAGCAACCGAACATCACCTGCAAATGATGCGATCGCGCCGTGTGGATCGTGCGGATTGCTTCAGACAAACCGCCAGATTTCATCAATTTAATATTGATGCCATCAACGCGATCGACCAAATTGGGAATATCGCGGCTGGTAAAGCAGCTTTCATCCACAAAAATGGGTAGAGGCGATTTCTGTTTGAGTGGTAACAAACTTTCCTCCTGTCCGGGTGGTAGAGGTTGTTCCACATACACCACACCATGTTCCGCCAACCATTCGCACATTTTCACGGCATCGGATAAACTCCAACCGCCATTAGCATCGACGCTGATTTTAGCCGATGGTGCTTCTGACCTAACAGCGGCGAACATAGCGCGATCGCTTTCAATTCCTTCGGGACTTCCCAATTTCACTTTTAGCACTTTCGCATCTATATAATTAACCCAATCGCGCACGCGCCCAACAGCAGCTTCGGGAGTATTGATACCGATGGTGACAGAAGTGGGAACAATGCGATCGCGATTTAATCCCCACATTTTCCACAAAGGCAAACCCGCCTTTTTCCCCAACCAATCGTGCAACGCTACATCCAAAGCCGCACGCGCCGCCGAGGGAATTTGGGATGCGATCGAAAATTGTTCTATTTCTTGTCTATCGAAAGGACTGAATTTTTCTAGTGCTGGTGCGACTGACTGCAATGCCGCTAAAATTGACTCGGTTGTTTGACGTTGTTCTCCAATCGAAAAAGGCGAAGCTTCTCCCCAACCGACAATACCATCTGATTCTATTTCCACCCAGACATTTGTCGTCTGAGCAGTAGTACCGCGACTGATAGTTAAGGGAAAGCGTTTATTGACAGTAAATGTTTGAATGCGAATTTGCATGAAGGGATAGTGGGTAGGGGATATTGGTCACCAAATTTGGGATTTGGGATTTGGGATTTTGGATTGGCTTCGCCTTAAAAGGACGAAGCTTGAAATTCAGATTTTTTTTGATGATTACTCTTGAAATGGGAGGCTTGAAACCCGTTTTTTCGATCATTCGGGATCTTCCGGGTGTTCTTTAACGGCATTCTCTATATATAGTAGATAAGCGTTGAGTTGTACCGACAGTTCATCGAGAATTTCTTTAAGTTTATCGATATCCTCGATTGTCAAGAGAGAGCGTTTGTACGCTTGTCTCAAGCAATGTCTTGTTTCGTCGAGACAATCTTTCGCTATCCTGACAAAATCGCGATTGTCTTTGTAGTCGTGCGCTCTCCCTTTAGCGATATTGCTACCGATGCTGTCCGCTGCAATAATAATTTGTCTACCCAGCGTATTTTTTTCAAATTCATCCCATTTCGTCACAATTTGCCAAATCTCATTACCCAGCTTTTCAGCGATTCGGTAAACTTGTAATTTCTCGAAATCTGGTTTTGCCATATTTGTTCTTATGTTAGTTTGAATGGAATGAACCTCACCCCCCGCCCCCCACTCCGCCACGGAGAGGGGGAGAATTTTGTGCTCCGTCGCTGCGCCACGGAGAGGGAGAGAATTTTGTGCTCCGCTGCTGCGCCACGGAGAGGGAGAGAATTTTGTGTTCTGCCGCTGCGCCACGGAGAGGGAGAGAATTTTGTGCTCCTGTGTGTAAAGAGAGACGCCAATAATTTGGCTTTTTTGTGTGTGTAAAGAGAGACGCCAATAATTTGGCTTTTTTGTGTGTGTAAAGAGAGACCGGAATAATTTGGCTTGTGTTTGTAAAGAGATAGGCGAATAATTTGACTTGTGTGTGTAAAGAGATAGGCGAATAATTTGGCTTTTCTGTGTAAAGAGAGACCGGAATAATTTGGCTTGCGTTTGTGAAAATATACAAGAATAATTTGGCTTGCGTTTGTGAAAATATACAAGAATAATTTGGCTTGCGTTTGTGAAAATATACAAGAATAATTTGGCTTGCGTTTGTGAAAATATACAAGAATAATTTGGCTTGTGTTTGTGAAAATATACAAGAATAATTTGGCTTGTGTTTGTAAAGAGAGACCGGAATAATTTGGCTTGTGTGTGTAAAGTAGAGATGCGAATAATTTGGCTTGTGTATGTAAAGAGAGACCGGAATAATTTGGCTTGTGTGTGTAAAGAGAGACCGGAATAATTTGGCTTGTGTGTGTAAAGAGAGACCGGAATAATTTGGCTTGTGTGTGTTTGTAAAGAGAGACCGGAATAATTTGGCTTTTGTTTGTGTAAAGAGAGACAGAAATAATCTTGCTCCCCTCCCCGTGGCGGGGAGGGGTCGGGGGTGGGGTGCTACTATTCTGCCTT